>NCBI01000004.1 GCA_002255365.1 Chromatiales bacterium 21-64-14 | reverse complement strand
GATTTCGGGACCGGCTACTCTTCGCTAGGGTACCTGCGGAGATTTCCGGTGGACATGCTCAAGATCGATCAATCATTCGTACAGGACATGACCAGCGATCCGGACAGCTTTCTGATCGCGCGCTCGGTGGTTGCAATCGCCCATGGGCTCGGCATGCGGGTGATCGCGGAAGGGGTGGAGACGGCGGGGCAGTTGCGGTTGTTGGCGCGCGAGGGCTGTGATGAGGTGCAGGGGTACTTCTTCAGCAAGCCCATTCCTGCCCAGGAATTCCGCGAACTCCTGCGAACGGGGGCGCAGTTTCCGGTTCCGGAGCCGGCGCCCTACGGCGACCCGGCGACGATCCTTGTCGTGGGCGGCGGACCCGACGTTGCGGCGGCACTTGGGCGGGTCCTCGACCCGGGTGAGTATCGGATCATGACCGCGGGCAATACGGCGGGGGCCTTCGAGACGCTTGCCGCACACGACGTGGCGGTCGTCCTCACAGGCGAGGAGGTCTTTGGGACCACCGGGGCAGAATTCATGCGTCGAGTCCGTAGGATCTATCCGGACACGACGCGCATCATGCTGGCCCGGGATACCGCCCGCCGGGGCACTACCGAGCCCCTCGGCCAAGATCCAGTCGCCGAGTATGTCCAACTACCGTTGGATGAAGAGCACCTACGCCGTCGCGTTCGGGAGGCCGTGCGCCAGCGGCTAGGACCGCCGGTGGGGCAGCATTCATGAGCCGCGATCAAACCGGACAAGGGTCAATACAGTCTTCGGTACGCAATGCCGGTCAGATCGTCACGCCAAGGCCGCATGGCGGATGTCACCCACCATAATCGGACCGCTAGTATTATACAGCGCAGGGCATTGGGTTGGTCGAGGGTGTCATCGACTTCGACAGCGCAACGCCGCGCCAAGCGTTGGGTTGGAGGCGGTTGCCAGTCCGCAGGAAAAACCGCTGGTAGTCGTTTCGCGAGATCGCCCGCGGTCCGGACACCAACCCCAACGGACAACCGGCAAGACCGGGCAGACGGCGCGGAACCAATAGCGCCGCGCGCACAACAGCAGGTACATGACCTTCGGCCCCTTAGCTACGTTTTCAGCTACAGTCCCGGCCACAACGCAGCACTACAGACCATTGATCACACGATAAATTCTTCGTCAAAGAAACGGTTGGGCATGTTTGGCGGAGAGAGAGGGATTCGAACCCTCGATGGGGTATTAAGCCCCATACTCCCTTAGCAGGGGAGCGCCTTCGACCAGCTCGGCCATCTCTCCGACGAATGGGAAGGATACAGAGGCGGGGATAGTGGGTAAAGCCCCTATTTCCCCACAGGCGGATGGGCCGGATGCGCGGCCCCGTTGGAAGATTTCGGTTCGGCAGCGCCTCCGCCACCGTGGTTTTGGTCCTGTTGTTCGCGCTTGATACGCTCGTAGATTTCCTCCCGGTGCACCGCCACCTCCTTCGGGGCATTGACACCGATGCGCACCTGATTTCCCTTGACGCCCAGCACGGTCACGGTGACCTCGTCACCGATCATGAGCGTTTCACCTACCCGTCTGGTGAGAATCAACATTTCCTTTTCTCCTACAGATGCTTATGTATCACCCCAAGTGCGCCACTCAAGCGGCGGCGAGCATCGGTGAAGTTATCGGCCGAAATCCACAAATCCGTAGGCCGCAACGCGCTTCATCGATGTATTTCGGGACCCGATTTCCCTACCTCCCGGCGGGAAAACCAAGCGGCCCAAGGCTCCTTCAAGCCTCCCGGACCGGCTCCCGATCCAACGCGAAGGCCTCGTGCAGGGCACGGACCCCCAGCTCCAGATACTTTTCGTCCACTACTACCGAAATCTTGATCTCCGAAGTGGAAATCATCTGAATATTGATGCCCTCCTTGGCCAGGGTCTGGAACATCCGGCTGGCGATGCCGGCGTGGGAGCGCATCCCGGCCCCCACCAGCGAGATTTTGACGATACATGGATCTCCCACCACGTCACGCGCACCCAGTTCCGCCGCGGTACCCTGCAACTGTTCGAACGCCTTGTCATAGTCGTTACGATGCACGGTGAAGGTGAAGTCGGTGCTACCGTCAACGCCTACGTTCTGAACGATCATGTCCACTTCGACGTTCGCCTCTCCAATCGGGCCGAGGATCCGATACGCCACCCCGGGCTGGTCGGGAACACCGACGATGGTGAGCTTGGCTTCGTCGCGGTTGAACGCGATGCCCGAGATGAGCGCGCCTTCCATATTCGGTTCCTCGTAGCTGATCAACGTGCCTTCTCCCTCTTGGAAGGTAGACAGCACCCGCAGCGGTACGTTGTATTTTCCAGCAAACTCCACGGAGCGAATCTGCAATACCTTGGAGCCCAGGCTCGCCATCTCCAGCATCTCCTCGAAGGTGATGCGGCGCAGGCGCCGGGCGGCGGGGACGACGCGCGGGTCGGTGGTATAGACCCCGTCGACGTCGGTAAAAATCTGGCATTCGTCGGCCTTGAGGGCCGCGGCCAAAGCAACCGCCGTGGTATCGGAGCCGCCACGCCCTAGAGTGGTGATATGGCCGTGTTCGTCCACCCCCTGGAAACCCGCCACGACCACTACACGCCCTTCCGCAAGGTCCCGGCGCACCCGGGCAGCATCGATGTCGCGGATGCGCGCCTTGTTGTAGGCACTGTCGGTCAGGATCTGAGCCTGGGCACCGGTGTAGGAGCGCGCGGCGCAACCACGTTTGTCCAGCGCCAAGCTCAGCAGCGCGATGGTGACCTGCTCGCCGGTAGCCAGCAGGACATCCAACTCGCGGGGATTGGGGCGCGGACAAATTGAACGGGCCAGGGCCAACAGGCGGTCGGTCTCGCCGCTCATGGCCGACACCACCACCACCACGTCATCGCCGCGCTTGCGAGAGGCGATGACCTTCTCCGCAACCTGCTCGATGCGTTGCGGATCCCTGACTGAGGTCCCGCCGTATTTCTGAACAATCAGTGCCATCGGGTGCTTCACTGGACCAGCCGCAGGCGCCGGAGGGCCAAATACCATCGCAGGATGGATCCGGCGCGACGACGGAGTCCACGGCCTCCAGGAGGGGAATTTATCCGACCGAAGGGCGCAAGATTACACTATATTCCGCGCCGGGTCGCAACTTGTCACGCACCCGACAGCCGGCTGCGGACCCAATCCGGCACTGATCCCAGGGCCGGCCCCAGAGACTCCGGCCGAGTCCCACCGGCCTGGGCGAGATCCGCCCGGCCGCCTCCCTTGCCTCCCACCTGCTCGGCCACGGCGTTCACCAATTCCCCGGCTTTCACCCGATCCATCAGGTCCGGGGTGACCCCCGCCACCAAGCGCACCTTCCCGTCTTCCACCGCGCCGAGCACGATGGCCGCGCTGCCCAGTTTATTCTTGAGTTGGTCGACGGTATCACGCAGTGTTTTTCCGTCGGCACCGTCCAGCCGCGCCGCCAGGACCTTGCACCCACACACCTCGATGGCTTTGTCAGCCAACTCACTGCCCTGATTACTGGCCATACGCCCCTGAAGGCGTTCCAATTCCTTTTCCAGAGTGCGGTTGCGCTGCAGGAGCTGTTCCACGCGTTCTTCCAGGTCATCCTGCCCAGCCTTCAGAAGCGCGCTCACGCGCAGCAGGGATCCCTCAGCCGCCTCCACCCACGCAACGGCGCCCTCCCCGGTGACTGCCTCAACGCGCCGCACGCCGGCGGCCACACCGGTCTCGGAGACGATCTTGAACAAGCCGATGTCCCCAGTGCGTTGCACATGCGTACCGCCGCAAAGCTCAGTGGAAAACGTCCCCATAGACAATACCCGCACCTCGTCTCCGTATTTATCACCGAAGAACGCCAAGGCACCGGCGGCGATGGCCTGTTTGAAGGGCATGATGCGGGTGCTCACCTCAGCGTTGGCCTGAATCTCCCGGTTGACCTGCTGCTCGATGGTCCGGATCTCCGCGCGGCTCAGGGGTTGCGGGTGGGAGAAGTCGAACCGCAGCCGATCCGGCGCTACCAGAGAGCCCTTCTGCTGCACATGCTCTCCCAACACGCGGCGCAGGGCGGCATGCATGAGGTGCGTGGCCGAGTGGTTGAGGCGCGTGCGCTGGCGGCGCACCTCGTCCACGCGCGCGTCCACAGCGTCCCCCAACTGGATTTTGCCGGTCCGCACCAGGCCCACATGGGCATGGGCCCCGGCGCCGTGCTTGCGGGTGTCCCGGACATCAAACAGGGCGTCGGCGCCACCCAGGCTCCCCTGGTCCCCGACCTGGCCGCCGGACTCCGCATAGAACGGTGTGCGGTCCAGGATCACCAGCCCTTCGTCCCCGAGCTGGAGCGCGTCCACCGCCGCACCGTCCCGGTACAGCGCGGTGACGGTAGCCGCGCCCGCGAGCTGTTCGTAGCCCACGAATTCCGAACGTTCCGTGGCGCCCATCTGGGCGGTGTAGTCCACCCGGAAGCTACTTGCGGCACGCGCCCGCTCGCGCTGCGTCGCCATGGCCCGTTCAAAGCCCGCGGTATCCAATTCCAGGCCGCGTTCCCGGGCAATGTCCCCGGTAAGGTCCACGGGAAATCCATAAGTATCGTAGAGCCGGAACACCACATCGCCCGGAATGCACTTTCCGGAGACGCGGGTCAGCTCCTGATCCAGGATACGCAGCCCCTGTTCGAGGGTCTCCGCGAAACGTTCCTCCTCCAGCCGCAGGCCCCGCTCCACCCGCTCGCGCGCTCGGACCAGTTCCGGATAGGCGTCCCCCATTTCTGCCACCAGGGGAGGCACCAGCTTGTAGAGGAACGGTTCCGTGAAACCCAACCGATGGCCGTGGCGGGCCCCGCGGCGGATGATGCGCCGCAGCACATAGCCGCGGCCCTCGTTGGAGGGCAACACGCCGTCGGTAATCAAAAACGCCGCGGCCCGGATGTGATCGGCGATCACCTTCAGGGAGTTGCTGTTGCGGTCTGCGACGCCGGCCAGTTCCGCGGCGGCACCCATCAGATTCCGGAACAAGTCGATGCCGTAGTTGCTGTGGACCCCTTGCATCACCGCCGCGAGGCGTTCCAGGCCCATACCGGTATCCACAGAGGGGTGCGGGAGCGGGGCGAGCCGCCCGTCCGGACCGCGGTTGTATTGCATGAAGACCAGATTCCAGATCTCCACGTAGCGGTCCCCGTCCGCTTCGGGGGAACCGGGCGGCCCTCCGGACACCCCGGGTCCGTGATCGTAGAAGATCTCTGAGCAGGGTCCGCACGGCCCGGTATCGCCCATGGACCAGAAGTTGTCCTGGGCGCCGATCCGGGTGAACCGGCGCGGATCCACCCCGATCTCCTTGAGCCACAGGTCGGCGGCCGCGTCGTCCTCCTCATAGACCGTAACCCACAGCCGCTCCGGGGGAAGCCCGAGCACGCCGGTGAGAAATTCCCAGGCGTAGTGTATGGCCTCGTGCTTGAAGTAATCGCCGAAGCTGAAGTTGCCCAGCATTTCAAAGAAGGTATGGTGGCGCGCGGTGTAGCCGACGTTCTCCAGATCGTTGTGCTTGCCGCCGGCACGCAGGCAGCGCTGGGCGCTGGCGGCCCGGGGACAGGCGCGCGCCTCCAGACCCAGGAACACGTCCTTGAACTGGACCATGCCCGCATTGGTGAACAACAGGGTGGGGTCGCTTGCGGGCACCAACGGGCTGGAGGTCACCACCTCGTGGCCGCGCTCGCGGAAGAATTCCAGGAAGCCCTGGCGCAGGTCGTTGCTGCCGGTCATGCCCACAGTGTCGAGTTTCAGGCCAAAAGTTTCAAGTGTTTAGCGGGTTCCGGCGCTCACTGCCGCAGGTCGTCCGCGACCTGCGCATCCGCTTTCAGGACGCAGTGGATCTGCTCATGGGTAAAACCGCGGTATTGAAGAAAACGCACTTGGCGGGCCCGCTCCTTGAGGTCGCGCGGAATCACGGCCCCGAAGCGCTTGCACCGCGCGTCCCGCGCGCGCGCCGCCCATTGCGCACCGTCCGGCTCCACACAGCGGGCAATGAGTTCCGGCGCCACGCCCCGTTCGCGTAACTCCGCGGCGATACGCACCGGCCCGTAGCCGCGGGTGGCGCGGCTCTCCGCATAGACCTCCGCGTAGCGCGCATCGCTCTGCAGGCGCTCGTGGGAGAGACGCTGCAACGCCTCCTCGGCGTCGGTATCCTCCACCCCGCGCGCGCGCAGTTTGCGCCGCAGTTCACTGGTGGAGTGTTCGCGGCGCGCCAGCAGGTCCAGCGCCACGCGGCGGGCCTGGGGTGCTTCCGGGGCCTGCGCGTCAGGCTTCTTCGACTTCGGCCGTTTCACGCTGCGGGACGGGCGCCGGCTGCGCCAGCAGCTTCGCGCGGAGTTTGCCGTCGATCTCCTGGGCGGTGTCAACGTGCTCCACCAGAAACTCCCGCGCGTTGTCCTTGCCCTGCCCGATACGCTCACCCTGATAGCTGTACCAAGCGCCGGACTTCTCCACGAAGCCGTGGGCCACGCCGAGGTCCAGGAGTTCACCCTCCCGGGACACGCCGCGGCCATAGAGGATCTCGAACTCCGCCTGCCGGAACGGGGGGGCCATCTTGTTCTTGACCACCTTGACTCGGGTCTCGTTGCCGATCACCTCGTCACCCTTTTTAATGGCTCCGATGCGCCGGATGTCGAGACGCACGGAGGCGTAGAACTTGAGCGCGTTGCCGCCGGTGGTGGTCTCCGGGCTCCCGAACATTACGCCGATCTTCATCCGTATCTGGTTGATGAAAATCACCATGGTATTGGAACGTTTGATATTGGCGGTCAGTTTACGCAGCGCCTGGGACATGAGCCGCGCGTGCAATCCCACGTGGGAATCACCCATCTCCCCCTCGATCTCCGCCTTGGGGGTAAGCGCCGCCACCGAGTCCACTACCACCACATCCACGGCGCCGGAGCGCACCAGCATGTCGGTAATCTCCAGCGCCTGCTCGCCGGTATCCGGCTGGGAGACGAGCAGTTCTTCCACGTTGACACCCAGCTTGTGGGCATACCCGGGATCCAGGGCGTGCTCGGCATCTACGAACGCCGCGGTACCGCCCGCCTTCTGGGCCTCGGCGATCACCTGCAGGGTCAAGGTGGTCTTGCCCGAGGACTCCGGCCCATAGACCTCCACCACCCGGCCGCGCGGCAGCCCACCGATCCCCAACGCGAGGTCGAGGCCCAGGGATCCGGTGGACACCACCTCCACGTCCCGGGACACGCTGGCGTCGCCCATGCGCATGATGGCACCCTTGCCGAACTGCTTCTCGATCTGGCTCAAGGCCATGTCCAGGGCCTTGGTGCGGTTGTCATCCATCGGTTGCGTCCCCCGCTTGGCTGTCGCGCGTTGCATTTGCTGCTCCCGTGACCGGTAAAAAACCCCGGGAATTATCCCACAGATCGAAGCGTGGAACCTAGCCCGCATTTGCCACCGGTCCGATGCCGAGCCCACCGATGCCCGCGCGACGAACCCCGGCCATAAACCCGGGCTGGCGCGGATCTTTCTCACCGGGCGCCCGCCGCAACCCTGCCAATCCCTGTGGATAATCAACCGGCTCGGCGCGCCGTTGGTTCACCCCGCGGCGTCCTTGCGCAGCGGCCAGCGGCGCAGCACACGGTACCGGGCACCGGCCACCCCGCGTTCGGACGCCACCAGGCACAGATGGTCGACACGCCAGTGCAGGGGAACCGGGGCCGGCGCCGGTTTCCAGAGTGCCACCCGGCGCGCCAGGGTCAGATGAGGCTGGAACCCGCGGGGCTCCGGGACGTGACCGCAGGCCCCCAAGGCCCCAGTGAGGGATTCGACGAGCCGGGTAAGGGCCGGGGGCGGCCGGGAGCTGCCCAACCAGAGGACCTGCGGCCCCGGCCAATGGCCCACCCGGTCCAGGGTCAGTGTAAAGGACGCGGCGTCCACGGCGGCGCCGGCAGTCTCGCAGCACGCGCGGCGCTGAGGGTCCACTGCGCCGAGAAAGGCCAGCGTGACATGCAGGTCCTCCAGCGCCACCGCTTGGGAGCCGGCGTCCCCCACCAGCGCCCGGGTCGCCTGGAACAACCGCTCCGCCAGGGCTTGGTGGGGCCATAGAGCAAAAAACAGGCGCTGCACCGCCCGGTCAGCCGTCGCCGGCAAGGGCGTTCAGCAGCCCTGCAAGGGCGGCCCGCACCGCCTGGCGCCGTACCGCCTCCCGGTCCCCGGGCAATTGCACCCGTTGCGCGCGGGTCGCCGCCGCCAGTGACCAGGCGAGCCAGACGGTACCCACGGGTTTCTCCAAGCTCCCGCCGCCGGGACCGGCGATCCCGCTGACCGCCACGCTCACGTCAACCCCGCTGCGCGCCCGCAGGCCCTCGGCCATCGCGCGCACCACCGCTTCGCTCACCGCCCCGTGGACCCGCAGGGTCGCCGCGCTGACCCCAAGCAGTTCCTGTTTGGAACGGTCGCTATAGGTGACCACGCCCCGGTCCATCCACGCGGAGCTGCCAGGCACGTCGGTGAGCGTCTTGGCGATCCAACCGCCGGTGCACGACTCGGCACTGGCCAGGGTCCAGCGCTTGGCGTGCAAGGCCACGCCCACCTGCCGTGCGAGTTCCAACAATTCCGGGTCTGCCATGGGGACAGTATACTAAGGTCGAACAAAACCAGCAGGCCGCTGCGGGTCGCGTTGCGCCCCGGTCAATACGGCGGCTTGCACGCGCGGCGCCCGTTCACAGTGACTTGGAACGCAGACGGTTACGCCGACCTACGCCGGGTCCTTGCGCTAGCCCTCGCGCCCCGGCGTCAGCGCCGGTGGTCCCCGCCCGTGCGCTCCCCTCCTGGGACCAAACGGGATTTGCTAGACTCCGCGCATGGCCGTCCCCGCAGCGCAGCTCGCCGCCCACACCCCCATGATGCAGCAGTATCTGGGTCTGAAGGCCCAGTATGCGGACGTGCTGTTGTTCTACCGGATGGGGGACTTCTATGAGTTGTTCTACGACGACGCGCGACGCGCGGCGCGGCTACTGGACATCACCCTGACCACCCGCGGCCAATCCGCCGGCGCGCCGATCCCCATGGCCGGGGTTCCGTTCCACGCAGTGGAAAACTATCTCGCGCGCTTGGTACGGCTCGGAGAATCGGTGGCGATCTGTGAACAGATCGGTGACCCGGCGGCGAGCCGCGGTCCAGTGGACCGCCAAGTGGTGCGTATCATCACGCCGGGCACCTTGACCGACGAGGGACTGCTGGAGGACCGGGCGGAGAATCTGCTGGCCGCGGTCCACGGGGACCCCGCCGGGGGCTGGGGTGTCGCGGTGTTGGAGTTGTCCAGCGGACGCTTCACCGTCCAGGAGACCGCGGATCACGAGGGGCTGCTGGCGGAACTCGAACGGCTGCGGCCGGCGGAACTGTTGGCCGGCGAGGATACGCCGCTGCCGGAACCCATCGCCCGCCATCCGCGGCTGCGCCGGCGTCCCCCATGGCACTGCGATGAGACCGACGCCCGCGTCCGCCTGGCGCGCCAGTTCGGCACCCGGGACTTGGCAGGATTTGGATGCGAGGGACTCGGGGCCGCCATCGGCGCCGCCGGCTGCCTGCTGCACTACGTTCAGGACACCCAGCGCACGGCGCTCCCGCACCTGCGTGGACTCCAGGTGGAACGCCCATCCGAGGCCATCGTGCTGGACGCGGCGACGCGCCGGAATCTGGAGCTGGAGTTCAATCTGGGCGGAGCACATACCGAGCACACCCTGGTGGGCGTGCTGGACCACACCGCCACTGCTATGGGCGGACGCCTGCTGCGCCGCTGGGTCCACCGCCCGTTGCGCGACCCGGCGCTGCTACGCCGTCGCTATCATGCCCTGGAAACCCTCTTGGGCAACCGCACCTACGGGGATCTGCACGGGATCCTGCGTGGTATCGGCGATCTGGAACGGATCCTGGCGCGGGTGGCCCTGCGCTCGGCGCGCCCGCGCGACTTGGCCGGTCTGCGCCAATCCCTGGGACAACTCCCGGCGCTGCGGACCCGGCTCGCGGGGCTGGATTCCCCCCTGCTGGGGACGCTGGCCGCTAGCGTCGGTGAACATCCCGAGATCCACGGCCTGCTCCAACGCGCCATCGTGGAACAGCCCCCGGTGGTAATCCGCGACGGCGGTGTGATCGCGCCGGGCTACGATCCGGAACTCGACGAATTGCGCGGGATCTCGGAGCACGCGGACCAGTTCCTGGTGGACCTTGAGACCCGCGAACGGGAACGCACCGGGATCGCCAATCTGAAGGTCAGCTACAACCGGGTACACGGCTACTACCTGGAAGTCGGCCGCGCACACGCCGCACGCGTGCCTCCCGACTACGTGCGGCGCCAGACCCTGAAGGGGGCAGAGCGCTACATCACGCCGGAACTCAAGGCCTTCGAGGACAAGGTGCTGTCCGCGCGGGAGCGCGCCCTGGCGCGGGAGAAAGGTTTGTACGAAGACCTGCTGGACCGGCTCGGGGAACATCTGGGCGGACTCCAGGCATGCGCCGCGGCAGTGGCAGAACTCGACGTGCTGGCAAACCTCGCCGAGCGTGCGGACGTCCTTGATTACCGGATGCCGGAACTGAGTGAAACCCCCGGCATCCACATCGAGGACGGACGCCATCCGGTGGTGGAACGAGTCCTGGACAACGGTTTCGTGCCCAACGGCGTGAAACTGGACGGAGACCGGCGCATGCTGATCATTACCGGCCCCAACATGGGCGGCAAGTCCACGTACATGCGCCAGACCGCGCTGATCGTACTGATGGCCCACATAGGCAGCTACGTGCCCGCGCGCCGCGCGGTGCTCGGTCCCGTCGACCGGATCTTCACGCGCATCGGCGCCGCCGACGACTTGGCCGGCGGGCGCTCCACTTTCATGGTGGAGATGACCGAGACCGCCAACATCCTCCATAACGCCAGCGCGCGTTCCCTGGTGCTGATGGATGAAATCGGGCGCGGCACCAGTACCTTCGACGGCCTGGCGCTGGCATGGGCGTGCGCCGTGGAACTGGCGACCCGGATCCGCGCCTACACCCTGTTCGCTACCCATTACTTCGAACTGACCGCGCTGGCGGAGTCCATCGGAACCATCGGCAACGTGCACCTGGACGCGGTCGAGCACGGTGACGCCATCGTGTTCCTGCACGCGGTGCGCGACGGCCCCGCGGACCGCAGCTACGGCCTGCAGGTGGCGCAGCTGGCCGGGGTGCCGCGCGCGGTGATCGAGCGCGCGCGCGCGCGGTTGGAGGATCTGGAACGCCGTGACCTACCCGCCCGGGGCACGGCAGCACCGCAACTCCCGCTGTTCCAAACGGAGCGCCCGCACCCGGTGCTGGAACGCTTGCGGGCCCTGGACACGGATGCCATGAGCCCGCGGGAGGCGCTGCAACTGCTGTACGAACTGCGGGAATCAGCGCTCAAGGACAACGGGGACTGAAGCGGGGCGTGTCATCCTGCAAGGCGTTCCGAGGCGCTGGTGACCGGCGCGAAACGGGTGCGGCAATTAGCCCGCTACCGCCAGCTCCCACCGGAGAAATGGCCCAGCGGCCTATTCCGGCACCTCGTGCACAGGGAATCCGGCACGGTCCTGGGTATCCGCAACGGCATCTCCATCCTCTGGCGCCCCGCATTCCGCGGGTTCCGCTTCCGGAGCCTGCGCGGCGCGCTCGACGATCCGACGGACGTGGTCCACGTCCAGCGCGCATACGAATGGCGGTGGTGCGGTGATCAGCTGGGACAGCGCGTAGGCCGCTTCCGGCTGCATATTGACGGTCACCAGCTGGATCCCTGAAATCCGGCACGCAGCGTGCAACGCCAACAGCCAACGATAATAGACCCCTTCGAGCAGCGGAACGTTCTTGAGGTCGTAGATCAGGCGCGCGGCGTGGTGGGCCTGCAGGACCTCCAGCACCCCTACCAGATAGGCATCGGGATCGCTGGGATCCAGGCCCGCCCCCGGCTCCAGCAGGACATGCCCGCCGCCGATCGGCGTCAAGTGCATTCCCTGGGTCATAGATCTCGGTCCCCCTCCGTGGGCTCCGGTGCCGGAGCCGCCGGGCGCGGCACAGCTCAGTGCGCCGGCCGACTCCCGCCGTGGTTGACGTGGACCCCCAACCGCCCGAACGCCTCTTTCAGCCCCTCGGACAAGGTCGAGCGGGTGGTGACGCCGCCCAGGTCGATATTGAGGCTGGTAAGCGCCCGGGCGATCTCCGGACGAATCCCCGTGATCACCGCGCTTGCCCCCATCAGCCCCACGGCGCGGATCATCTGGATCAGGTGGTGGGAGACCTGGGAATCGATGGTCACCACGCCGGTCACGTCGATCACCACCACGCTGGCGCGATCCTGCTCGATGCGCGAGAGGAGCTTCTCCATCACCATCATCGTGCGCTGGGAATCCAGGGTCCCGATGATCGGCAGCGTCAACACCCCGTCCCAAATTTCGGTGATCGGCGTGGAGGTCTGCCGCAGCTCTTCCTGCTGCGCCTCAATGGTGCGCTCCTTCTCTTCCAGGTAAACGTGGAATACGTCGAGCACGATGTCGTTGAACAGCGAGGCCAGCAACAACAGGATCTGGCGGCTGGTTCCGAACTCGACATTGGTATCTGCCTGCAGATTGTCCAGAAACACCCGCTGCAAGAACTGGATGTAACGGACGAACTCATCCATGTTGCCGCCACGCAACTGGATCTGGCGCGACAGGTTCGTAAAGAATTTCTTGAGGGCCTTGAATTCCGCGCCCCGCCGGTCGAGCCTCTCGCCGGTCTGCAAGACCATTACGAACAGTTCAAGGAACTCCAGGCTGTAGTCATTGATTTCCTCGTTGGTGAGGATATTGGCGTGTCCGAAGATACTCTGCCCTTCCTTCTCGATAACTGCAGAGATCTTCCCGACGTTGACCATCAGCTGCTCTATGAGCACCTGACTGGTGGCCTTCCCGGCACTTGGTGTCCCCGTCATGGTCTGTCTCCCTCTTGTGATCTCACGCGGATGGCAAGTATTGATTGATCGTCATTCACCCGACTGGCGACCGCGCCCATCAGCAGCGCAATGAGTTGCGGGTGCAGCCTCCACAAACTGGGAAAGGTCTGCAGGCTCCAGTTACGACGCATGCCGTCGGAGGCGGTGATCATCAG
This sequence comes from Chromatiales bacterium 21-64-14, assembly GCA_002255365.1. NCBI lineage: Bacteria > Pseudomonadati > Pseudomonadota > Gammaproteobacteria > Chromatiales > Chromatiales bacterium 21-64-14. Next base: position 175,591 of record NCBI01000004.1, on the reverse strand, counting down.
GGCCTGGCGCGGAAACGCCAGTGCCGTCTTATCCAGGCTGCGATGGGCATGCCCTAATATTCCCGGCGAGAAGGAGATCACGCGCTTCTGTCCGTTGCTGATCAGAAACGCGGCCATATCTCCAACGCCGCAGATCGCACCACTCTGTTCATGGGCGTCGAGACTGACCGCCATACCCACCGCGCCGCGGCCACCCTCCAGGCGCCGGCTGAGCCGCTCGATGAGCACCTCAAGAGGGAGCTCCTCTTCCAGGAGGTCCGCGTTCCCGTCCACGACCTGCGCGGCTTCCAGTCCGTGGCCAAGTCCGTCCATGTGCAGCCACTGCACGCGGCCGTTGGTGTGGCGCACGAAGATGCCATCGCCGTTGTGCGTGCTGTCCTGGTAGGCACGAAGGTACATCCCCAACTCATAGGTGGACTGGGGTACGCGTTCATCGACATAGAAGCGCGCCCATATGGCAAAGCCGTGCCACGGAGACTCCGGCTCCAGGCCCTTCGGCAAGGTGTAGAACTCGGACTCGTGCGCCAAGCGACGGATCGCGCCCAGGCCCTTGCCGAGACTGCCGGACGTGCTGTAACCGTCAACCATCGCCGCCGGCAGGTTGAATACCCCCGGCCCGCGGTCGATGGCAAAGAGGTCCAGAGCGGGCTTCGGCTCGTTGGTCTCCCAGAGCTGCACCCAGCCGCTGCCGATGGCGTACTTGACTTGATTGCTCATCATCTCGTTGCAGACCAGCTCCATGCGCTCGCGCAGCACTTCGCTGTATCCCATCCGCCGGGACACCGCGCGGAGCTTTGATCGCACGAGCACCTGGGCACTCTCATCGACAGTGGTCTTCTCCAGCTGCAGCTTCACAACGCTCCTTCCGGACCAGTGGGATTCACTGCCCACCGACCGATTTTTCGTGCCGTTCGTCATCGGCGACGGTGATCCGCCCACGACCAGTGCGTTTCGATTCGTAAAGTGCTGCATCCGTTCGCCCAATCAAGGACTCGATGGTATCGTCCGCGCGCCGTTCGGCGATCCCGATGCTGACTTTCTGATCCATGGCAGTAAGGATCTGCCTGCCGATGCGCTCGGCAACGTGCAGGGGCGCGCTTACCACAATGGCGAACTCGTCGCCGCCCACCCGGCACGCTTGGTCCACATGCTCGCGCACGGCGCCGCGCATCGTCTCCGCCATCCGCCGCAAATACCCGTCGCCAAACTGGTGCCCGCGCGTGTCGTTGACCTCCTTGAACTTGTCCAGGTCCAAGAGGATCAGGGCCAGTGGCTCGCCCTGGCGCCGGCTGCGCAGGAACACCTCGCGCAGCCGGGCGTCATAGGCACCCCGATTGAGCAATCCCGTCAGACTGTCTGTTTCGGCACGTTGGATGGATTCCTGGAGTTCGCGCCGCTTCTCCTCCAGGTCCGACTCCAGGTGCGCCAAGTCTTCGGCGCTCTGCCGGTTGCGCCGTATGAGCAGCTCGGGGTCCACCGACTCGCTCGCCTCCCGCAAGCGCGCCGCTAGCCGGTCCATGACCTGGGGTGCTGGGGGTAGCGGCAGGGTGGCAAGCAACCGACCTTCCGCGCACCAGCGCAGCCACAACTGCCGCCCGTCCACCACCAGCCGCGCCGCCAGGGAGCCCTTGCAATGCTCACCGGCCTCGCGTAACTCCGGCAGGCAGGTAACCAATAGGCCCGCAGCGGCAAACGAATTCCCGCCCAGGGCGCGCACGGCGTCCATGGCAAAGCCCACCAGTCGCTGGCGATCCGGTTCGACGATCAGGCTGAGATTGAGGACTTCCTTCCCATCCATGCTCGTTTGGCAACCCCGTGATGTGCCTCCGGTCGAAACACCGGGCGAAAACCCCCGTCGTACGCCGGGCCACGGCCTCAGAACCGCACCGAATCGCGCCGGCCGTCTCAAATCCGGTGCAAGATGTGTGCCTTAGACCCGATGTGGACCAAATTCCGCTCCGATCTCGATAATCGGCACGTTTCTGATTAACATTAGGCCACCATCGCGCCCGGCTGCCCCGGGCGCCGCCGGGCTGGCTGGCATCAGGAGCGGAGACCCCCAATGACCTTTGTCGTTATCGAGAACTGCATCAAGTGCAAATACACCGACTGCGTGGAAGTCTGCCCAGTGGACTGTTTCCATGAGGGTCCCAATTTCCTGGTGATCGATCCGGAAGAGTGTATCGACTGTACCCTGTGCGAGCCCGAGTGCCCGGTGACCGCCATCTTCCCGGAAGACGATATCCCTGAGGGGCAGGAATCGTTCCTGGAATTGAACGCGGAACTGGCCCAAATCTGGCCGGTCATCAATCAGAAGAAGGATGCACCCCCGGACGCGGCCCAGTGGGACGAGGTAACTGACAAACTCAAGTACCTGGAGCGCTGAACAGAAATCCGCCGCTCTCCCGAGAGCGGCGGTCATCCCACCGACTATCCACGCGCCGCGGCTTGATTCCTCCGACCCGCGCCCCCAGATTGTCGTTCAGACCGGGGCCTACGATGCGCCCCGCCACCGGACCCGGTGTTACCACGCAAGGATTCCGAACCATGGCGGACGCTAGCAATGTGGTGGAAGTCACCCAGGACACGTTTGCCGCCCAGGTGGTGGAGCAGTCCCGGGTGCGGCCGGTACTGGTGGACTTCTGGGCCCCCTGGTGCGGACCGTGCCGGATGCTGGCACCGGTGTTGGACCGGCTGGCGGAGCACTACGGGGAACGGCTGCTGATCGCCAAGGTCAACACCGACACCGAGAAACAACTCGCCCAGGAACACGGCATCCGCAGCATCCCCAACCTGAAGCTCTACCGCAATGGGGAGATGGTGGAGGACATCATCGGTGGTCAGCCGGAGGCCGATTTGCGGGTCCTGGTAGATCGCCATGTAGTCCAGTACAGCGACCCGGTCCTGCGGGACGCCGACGCCGCCTACCAACGCGGCGACGTGGCAACGGCGCTCGCGCTACTCGAAGAAGCGGCCGCCCTGGATGCCGGAAATCCCCGGATCGGCCTGCGCCTGGCCCGCGTCCAACTGGGTCTAGGTGACTTTGAAGCCGCCGCCCGCAGCCTCCAGGATCTGCCCGCGGCGGCACGCGAAAGCGGCGAAGCGTTGCAAATCCAGGCGCTGCTCGATTTCGCCCGGTTGGCCCAAGAGACACCCGACGACGGGAGCCTGTCCCAGCGCCTGGAACAGGACCCGAACAGCAGCGAGGCGCGGTTCCATCTGGCGGTGCGCCGGATCCTGGATGGGGACTATGAGACCGCCCTGGAACAACTCCTGGACCTGCTGCAACGCGACCGCGGCTTTCGGGACGGTGCGCCGCGGGAGTCCATGTTGAAACTGTTCAGCCTGCTGGGAGAACAGAACGAACTGGTCCACCGCTACCGCACCCGGATGTTCGCTGCCCTGCACTGAACCGCGCTGTCATAGGTCGGCGTGCTGAGGTCTGCGTTCGGATAGCGCAGGTAGCGCGCCCGGATCTCCACGCTGGTTGTACGCATCAATCTCACTGTGCAACGACGATAACGTTGAAGACCGTCGCCGCATGCCTCCGATCAGGCGCGCCGAATCCGGATGCGGCGGCAAGGAACAACGCCGAGTCAGCCGCGTGGATGATGCCGTGCGTGCAGGTCCTTGAGCCGCTCCCGCGCAACATGGGTGTAAATCTGCGTGGTGGACAGGTCACTGTGGCCTAACAGTAGCTGAACGACCCGCAGGTCCGCCCCATGGTTGAGCAAATGGGTGGCGAAGGCGTGGCGCAGCGTGTGCGGGGACAGGGGCTTGTGAATGCCGGCGCGGCGGGCATAACGCCGGATCAGATACCAGAACGCCTGCCGAGTCATGGAGGTCCCGCGGCGGGTGAGAAACAGTGCGCTGTCTACACCGGCCCTGAGCAGCAGCGGCCGCCCGTGCGCCAGATAGCGCTCCAACCAACCGGAGGCCACTTCCCCCATCGGGATGATGCGTTCCCGGTCGCCCTTGCCGGTGACCCGCACCACCCCCTGGCGCAGATTGAGTTGCGCGGTATTCAGCCCCACCAACTCCGAGACCCGTAGCCCGCAGGCGTACAACAGCTCCAGCATGGCGCGGTCGCGCAGCCCGATGGGATCCCCGGTGCCCGGGGCGTCCAACAGCGCCTCCACCTCCACCTCAGTGAGTGACTTGGGCAGCGGGCGACCCAGCTTGGGCCCGTCGATCCGCGCGGTGGGGTCGCCGGCGATGCCGCCCTCGCGCACCATATACCGATAGAAGCGGCGCAGGCTGGATAACAGCCGTGCCGTGGACCGGGGCTTGCCTCCCTGCTCCACGCGCCACGCCAGATATCGCTGCACGTCCTCACGGGTCACCCCCGCCAGGGCGGTGTCGCGCGCCGCGAGCCAGGCGGCGAACTGGAGCAGGTCCGTGCGATAGGCGGCGAGGGTATTCGCGCTCAAACCACGCTCCATCCACAGGGCGTCAAGGAACTGCTCCGCGCGCGTCACATCGGCGGCAGAGGGCAACGAGTCGCCTTCGGGCGCGGCCCGGGGGCCACCCGCGCGTCGTGCGGATGGTACACCTCGGTTCATTGAACCAGCCCCGCGTGCGAAACCGGTCCGCCCGGCGCGGCCACATGTCGGACACCGCCGCCGCCGCCGCTTTTGGCGGCGTACATGGCCCGGTCGACGGAATCCAACATGGCAGCCAGATCACTACCGTGGGCCGGCGCCTCACCGATGCCGATGGTGGCGTTGCAATCGATATGCTGCTGCGCCGTCCAGGTCGCGAACGCGGAGCGGATGCGGTGGGCGATGCGGTCCGCATCCGCCAGGGAGATATCCGGGAACACCAGCACAAACTCATCCCCCCCATAACGCGCGCCCATATCCGACCGGCGAATACTCTGACTCACAATGGCGGCGAACTGGACCAGCACCTGGTCGCCAGCGGAATGGCCCAGGGTATCGTTAACCGATTTGAAATTGTCCAAGTCCGCGAACATCACCACCAAACGCTGACCGCCGCGTTTCACGCGCTCGAACAGCCGTCCCGCGTCCTCCTCCAGGGCGCGGCGGTTCAGCAACCCGGTGAGGTTGTCCCGCCGGCTATGGGCCTCCAGCAGCTGCCGGGAGGACTCGATCCGGCTCATTAGAATGTAGGCGTAGACGAGGATGATGGCGCCGAATAGGTTCAGGAACACCACGCCGGAATCAAGATTCCCCAGCGAGCCGGTATGGCGCAGGCTGAACGCCACCATCGCCCCGGCGAAACAGCCTACCACCGCCTCGGCGAACAAACGCATTCCGTAGCGCATGCCGTTGCCCAACACCACCATGATGTAGACCAGCACCGATGGCGGGATGTCGTGGGGATCGTTCAGGACCGCGGTGGTAACCATCAGGACATCCACCCACATGGCGATGCGGTACCGGACGGGCGAATACGGGACACTGCGGGCGTGCAAAAAAGCGGCGGTGGTGATGAGGGTATAGACCGCAAACACCCCGTCGAGCTGGCTGCTGGACAACCAGGTGGGCGCAACATCGGTGATCCCGCTGAAGAACAGCAGGCCCAGCCCCACGAACAGATACCGGGTCACGAACTGGATGCACTGTTCCGGCCAGCCCGGGATCCGGGCACCTGGGACCGGGTACGCCTCCGTGCGGCGATCGCGACGCCGCCGTCGACCGCTCTCGCGGCGCTCCTCCAGTGCTGGCTTGCCTGTACCCACCACGCCCCCAACAGCGCGCCAACGCACGGCGCGCCCAACTGTCCCCCAGTCAGTGCTCGGCGATCTTCTCGGCGATCTTGCGAAACGGCTCGAACATCTCCAGCGGGATCGGGAACACGATGGTCGAACTCTTGTCGCCGGCAATACCCAGCACCGTCTCCAGATAGCGCAGCTGCAGGGCCTGGGGCTGCTGGGCCAGAATCTTTGCCGCCTGGAACAGTTTCTCTGCGGCCTGCAACTCGCCTTCCGCGTTGATGACCTTCGCGCGGCGCTCCCGCTCGGCTTCCGCCTGACGCGCGATAGCGCGGATCATGGTGCCTTCCAGGTCCACGTGTTTGATCTCGACGGTGGCGACCTTGATGCCCCACGCGTCGGTCTGCCCATCGAGTATCTTCCGGATGTCCGCGTTGAGCTTATCCCGCTCCGCCAGCATGTCGTCCAGATCGTGTTTGCCGAGCACCGCCCGCAACGTGGTCTGGGCAAGTTGACTGGTGGCGGAATAGTAGTCCTCCACCTGGATTACCACCTTCTCCGGGTCGATGACGCGGAAGTACAACACCGCGCTCACCTTCACCGACACGTTATCACGGGAAATCACGTCCTGGCTCGGCACGTCCATGACGATGGTGCGCATGTCGATGCGTACCATCTGCTGGATCGCCGGCACCACGATGATCATCCCGGGACCCTTGACCTTGTAGAAGCGGCCCATCAGGAAGATCACGCCCCGGTCATACTCACGCAGCACCCGGACCGAGGACACCAGCAGCCCCAAGACCAGGACGGTCACCACCAGACCCGTGCTAAGCATCGGCCTTCTCCCCTGCCTGCGGTTCAACAATCAGCGTGAGACCCTCACGACGCAGCACCCGTACCCGCTCGCCCTTGTGCACGGGCGTGTCACATCGGGCGGCCCAGATCTCGCCGTGGATCCGGATCTTGCCTATCCCATGGAAATCCTCCAAGGCCTCCCCGCGGGACTGGAGCAATTCCTCGGGGCCGCTTACCACTGGTCCGCGGCGGGCCTTCACGATCAGTCCCACGGCCCCGATCAGGAACAGCGCGCTGGCCAGCGCAACGCCGGCGATCAGTGGGTAGGCGACGCCGTAGTTGCCGGCGCCGGTGCTGAACAGCAATACGGAACCCATCACGAACGCCAGCACACCACCCACCCCCAGCGCCCCGAAACTCGGCACGAACACTTCCGCCACCATGAAGAGGATCCCCAGCAGAAGCAGGCCCAGCCCCGCGTAGTTCACCGGCAGAACCTGGAACGCATACAGCGCGAGCAACAGGGAAATCGCGCCCGTCACGCCGGGCAGAACATAACCCGGATTTGCGAATTCGAAGATCAGCCCGTAGATCCCCACCAGCATAAGGATATAGGCGATGTTGGGATCCGTGATGACCCCCAGCAACCGGGTGCGCCAGTCAGGCCGCAGGACCTCCACGGCCAGCCCGCGGGTATGCAGCACCAACTCCGCCCCCGCCACCTGCACCCTACGCCCGTCCAGGGCCACGAGCAACCGCGGCACATCCGGCGCCATCAGGTCGATGACGTGGCGTTTCAGGGCGTTCTGCGCCGACAGACTCGCCGCCTGACGCACCGCCTCCTCGGCCCACTGGGCGTTGCGCCCCCGGAGCTCCGCGAGGCTGCGGATATAAGCCGCCGCGTCGTTGATCATCTTATGTTTCATGGTATCCGCGGGTGCCTGCCGCGCGTTGCGCTCTTCCTCTGCGCCCCCTGTACCACCCTGGCCAGCGCCGTCCGCGCCGCCACCGGGCAGGCCGCCGATCGACACCGGCGTGGCGGCGCCCAGGTTGGTGCCCGGCGCCATGGCGGCGACCTGGCTCGCATAGAGGATGTAGGTACCCGCGCTGGCGGCCCGCGCCCCGCTCGGGGCCACATAGGTCACCACCGGAACCGGCGAGGCCAGGATCGCGCGGATGATCTCACGCATCGCGGAATCCAGGCCACCAGGGGTATCCATTTCCAGGATGACCACCGGCGCGTGCTGGGTACGCGCCTCCTCCAGGCCGCGCTGCACGTAGTCGCTGGTGGCCGGACCGATGACACCGCGCACTTCCAGGAGCAGGGCGGAACCGGGCGCAGCCTGCGCCTGGCACGCGACGAGGAGCCCAAACGCATACAGTAACAGGCGCGGTGCGTGCACGGATGGCACAGGTCCCCAGTCCCAAGAGGGGTAAAATAGCATAGAATCCAGGGACCACCCAGCCGCCCTGGTGAGAGATAGCCTGTTGTCCAGCCCCCCCGCCCCTGCGTCCGGCGAACCGCTGCTGGCACTGATCCGGGATCTGGCCCAGGAGCTACGCCCCGGTGTGCACGGCCCGTCGTTGTCCCTGGACAGCGCGCTGGACGCCGACGCCGGGATCGACAGCTTGGGCCGCATGGAACTGCTGTTGCGCATGGAACGGACGCTGGGCTGGCACCTCGACGAGGAACAGGCGGTAACCGCGCAGACCCCCCGCCAGCTCCTGGCGGCGGTCACCGGGTGGCATCCGGCACCGGCACCGCGCCCCGCGACGCCGGTGCCGGCCGCTCAAAGACACCATGACACGCGCCGCATCCCGGCCGATACGCCGAGTCTGACGGCGGCCCTAGCGTGGCACGCCGAGCAGCACCCCGATCAAATACATCTGCACGTGGTCGGCGATGCGCCGCAGGCGGCGACAAGTTCCTACGCTGAACTCCTGCGCGCCGCCGAGGCGCTGGCCTCCGGCCTCGGCGACCTCGGACTCACTCCCGGCCAGCCCGTGGCCCTGATGCTGCCCACTGGGAATGAGTTCTTCCAGACCTTCATGGGCATCCTCCTGGCGGGAGGCGTTCCGGTGCCCCTCTACCCACCCCTGCGCATGACCCAGATAGAGGAACACCTCAAGCGCCAGAGCGGGATCCTCGCCAACGCCGAGGCGACGTTCCTGGTAACGTTCCCTCAGGCACGTACCGCGGCACGCCTGTTGCGCGCGCGGCTGCCCGCACTGCGGGCCGTCGTCACTCCAGAGGATCTGGCGGCGCCGGGCGGGCGTTTGCACCAGCGCCGCGCCGCGGATGACTTGGCGTTAATTCAGTACACCTCCGGGAGTACCGGTGACCCCAAAGGGGTGGCGCTGCGCAACGGCAATCTGCTGGCCAACATTCGTGCCATGGGCGCTGCGATCGAGGTTCGTGACGACGACGTCTTTGTGAGCTGGCTGCCCCTGTATCACGACATGGGCCTGATCGGCGCCTGGCTCGGCAGCCTCTACCACGGACATCCGCTGGTAGTGATGCCGCCGTTGGCGTTCGTGGCGCGCCCGCAACGCTGGTTGCAGGCGATACACACCTACCGGGGCACACTTTCCGCAGCACCCAACTTCGCCTACGACCTGTGCGCCAGCCGCTTGGCAAACGAGGACTTGGAGGGGTTGGATCTCAGTAGCTGGCGGGTGGCATTCAACGGCGCCGAGCCAGTCCATGCCAGGACCTTGGAGCATTTCATCACCCGCTACGCCCCCCTGGGGTTCCGGCGCACGGCCATGACCCCGGTATACGGTCTCGCGGAGTGTTCAGTGGGCCTGGCGTTCCCACCCCTGGGCCGTGGCCCACGGATCGATCATGTGCAACGGGACAGCCTGCAGCCGGGCCGCCGCGTACAAACGGCCGCGGCGGATACGGCGATAGCGGCGCAGGTCCCCAGTTGCGGACGGGCGCTGCCCGGGCACCAGATCCAGGTCGTGGACGATGCGGGGCGCGCGTTAGCGGAACGCACAGTGGGACACATCCGCTTCCGCGGCCCATCGGCGACCCGTGGTTACTACCGCAATCCAGAGGCCAGTGCCGAACTGCTCCGCGACGGGTGGCTGGAGACCGGCGACTACGGCTACTTGGCGGACGGCGAGATCTATTTGACGGGGCGCGCGAAGGAACTGATCATCCGTGGCGGCCGCAACTTCTATCCCTATGAGCTGGAGCAGGCAGTGGGAGACCTGAGCGGCATCCGCAAAAACAGCGTTGCCGTGTTCGCGAGCCCAGATCCGGGGTCGGGGAACGAGCGGCTGGTAGTGCTGGCGGAGACCCGCGAGCGGGACCCACGCTCCCTCGAACAATTGCGCCAGCGCATCTACCAACGCACCTTGGACCTCCTGCAGATCCCGCCCGACGACGTCGTCCTGGCGGCACCGCGCACCGTGCTCAAGACCTCCAGCGGAAAGATCCGGCGTAACGCTTGCCGGCAACTCTACGAACGCGATGCCCTGGGGCGGCGCTCGGCGGTATGGGCTCAATTTCTGCGTCTACGTCTCGCAGCCGTTGGCCCATCCCTGCGGCGCGCGGCGTCCGCGACCCAACGCACCCTATACGCGGCCTACGCCTGGCTGGTGTTCTTCACCATGGCATCCTTCGCGCTGCTCGCCACCTTCCTACCACGACACTCCTGGCGCATCCGGGGTTCGCGCGCCGCGGCCCGTGGCCTGTTATGGTTTACTGGCACGCCGTGCCACGTGCGGGTGCTGCAACCACTCCCCCGGGACGGCGCCCGCGTCCTGGTCTCCAACCATGCGAGCTATCTGGACGGGATCCTGCTCTGGGGTCTGCTACCCGGCCGCTACCGGATCGTGGCCAAACGCGAGTTACAAGACGCCCCGCTGGTCCGCAGTCTGCTGGAGCGCATCGGCACTCGGTTCGTGGATCGCTTCGATCCACGCCGCGGGGCACAGGATGCCGAGGCCCTAACCGAAGTGGTACGCGACGGTACCAGCCTGCTGCTGTTTCCGGAGGGGACCTTCGTGGGCGCCCCAGGCCTACAACCGTTCCGCATGGGCGCCTTTGTGGCAGCCGCCCAGGCCCGGGTACCGGTAATCCCCATCGCGATCCGTGGTACCCGCGCCATGCTGCGGGGCAGCGAATGGTTCCCAATGCGAGGTTCCGTGGAGATCACCATCGGTGCTCCGATCCAGCCATCCGGTGAAGACTGGGCGGCGGCGCTGGCGCTGCGTGACGCGGCCCGGCAGGCGATCCTGCGCCATTGCGGTGAACCAGATCTACAGTAAGGCCTCCACTGGCCTTGAAAGCCGGCACCTCCGACCCGAGTATATGCAGGGCGCCCCAGGTCTGCCCTGCCCACGAACCGGCGCCGGGACCGGCAGAGCGCACCCGGCGGAACCCAAAGCAGGCTAGCCATGGCCGACTATCCATCCGCGACCGTCACCGACCTCTACCAGCTCACGATGCTCCAGGGTTACCTGGAACATGGCATGGACCAACCTGCGGTGTTTGAATGCTTCGTGCGCCGCATGCCCGAGCCGGGTATGCCATGAATCAGCATGCACGCCGGACCGGCGTGGCACTCCATTCCGGCGTCGTGTTTCACGTTTGGAGGCCGGACAACAACACGGAACATCTAAACCAGCAGACGGATCGCCAAGAATGAAAAACACGAAAGACGAACTGATCGAGGCCGAAATTAACGAAACCCGGGAAAGGGTATCCCCGGGCTTCGATCTGGCGCTACCCGGAAACGTGATGCCCGGGACGCTGCACCTGCTGCCCCTGACTGAACGTCCGTTCTTTCCCGCGCAGTCGCTGCCCTTGATTTTGAACGAGGAGGCGTGGCTGGAAACGGTCCAGGGTGTGGGGGACACTCCCCATCATGCGGTGGGCCTGGCACTGATCCGCACCGAGCACGCCGAACAGGCCCGGCCCGCGGACTTCCATGTCATCGGTACCGCGGTACGCATGCATCATCCGATGCGGGCCGATGGGCGGATCCAGTTCGTCGCGGAAGGGCTGCAGCGTTTCCGCATCGTGACCTGGTTGTCACGCCAGCCTCCGTTCCTGGTACAGGTGGACTACCCGGAAAGCCCGGTGGAGAGCACGGACGAGATCCGTGCGTACGCGCTCGCGGTCATCAATACCATCAAGGAGCTGGTGCCGCTCAACCCGCTCTACAGCGAGGAGCTGAAGTTCTTTCTGAACCGGTTCAGTCCCAACGAGCCGTCACCGCTGGCGGACTTCGCGGCCACCCTAAGCACCGCGCCCCGGGAGGCGTTGCAAGACGTTCTGGAGACCCTGCCGATCCTGCGGCGCATGGAAAAGGTGTTGGTGCTCCTCAAAAAGGAGCTGGAGGTCGCCAAGCTCCAGGCGAAAATTCGCGAACAGGTCGAGGAGACGATGTCCGAGCAGCAGCGCAAATTCTTCCTGCGCGAGCAGCTCAGGGCCATCCAGAAGGAGCTCGGGCTCGCCAAGGACGACCGCACCGCCGACCTGGACCGGTTCCGGGGGCGGCTGGAGAAACTTGAGCTTCCGGAGGCAGCGCGCGCCCGGGTCGACGACGAACTGGAGAAGCTTGCGGTGCTCGAATCCGGGACGCCGGAGTACGCGGTTACCAGGAACTACCTGGACTGGGCAAGCTCTCTGCCGTGGGGCGTCTACTCCGAGTCCAAGCTGGATCTGGAGAGCGCCCGCAAGCGCCTCGACCAGGACCATGACGGCCTCGACGACGTCAAGGAACGTATTCTGGAGTTCCTCGCGGTGGGGATCATCCGCGGCGAGGTGGCCGGCTCGATCCTTTTGTTGGTGGGTCCGCCGGGGGTCGGGAAGACGTCACTCGGCCGTTCCATCGCCACGGCCTTGGGGCGCAAGTTTTACCGGTTCTCCCTGGGTGGGATGCGCGACGAGGCCGAAATCAAGGGCCACCGCCGCACCTATATCGGCGCCATGCCCGGCAAGCCGATCCAGGCCCTGAAGGAGGTCGGCGTCGCGAACCCGGTCATCATGCTGGATGAGATCGACAAGATCGGCGCGTCGTTCCTCGGCGACCCCGCGTCCGCGCTCCTGGAGGTGTTGGATCCGGAGCAGAATGCCGAGTTCCTGGACCATTACCTGGACATGCGCTTCGACCTGTCGAAGATCCTGTTCGTATGCACGGCCAACCAGCTGGACACGGTGCCGGCACCACTCCTGGACCGCATGGAGATCATCCGCCTGGCGGGCTATGTAACCGCCGAGAAGGTCCAAATCGCACGCCACCACCTGTGGCCCCAGCGTCTCGCCCGGGCCGGCATCAAGGCCTCGCAGCTACGCATCACCACGTCCGCGCTGCGGCACCTGGTGGAGGGCTACGCCCGGGAGGCAGGGGTCCGGAACCTGGAGAAGCAGCTGGGACGGATCACCCGCAAGGCCGCGGTGCGGATCTTGCGCGGGGAACGCAAACGCATCACCGTCGGGGTGCGGGAACTGCAGGATTTCCTCGGCAAGCCGGTGTACACCCGCGAGAAACCCTTCAGCGGCATCGGAATCACCACGGGTCTCGCATGGACCCCGCTCGGCGGCGTCACGCTCAATATCGAAGCGACCTTGGTCCATACCAGGAACCGCGGCCTCAAGCTGACGGGACAACTGGGCGACGTAATGAAAGAGTCGGCGGAGATCGCCTACAGCTACATCTCATCGCGGCTCAAACGGTTCCATGGCGATCCGGCCTTCTTCGATGACGCCTTCGTGCACCTGCATGTGCCCGAGGGCGCCACGCCCAAGGACGGGCCCAGCGCGGGCGTGACCATGGCCACCGCCCTGCTATCGCTGGCGCGCAAGGAAGCGGTGCACCGGTCCATCGCGATGACCGGAGAACTGACCCTCACAGGCCGAATTCTGGCGGTGGGCGGGATCCGGGAAAAGGTCACGGCGGCGCTGCGCAACAAGGTCACGGAGTTGATCCTGCCGGAGGCGAACCGGCGGGATTTCGACGAGCTGCCCGAATATCTGCGCGCCGAGGTGACAGCGCACTTCGTGAAACGCTATCCGGATCTGATCAAGCTCGTGTTTCCGCAATGACCAGGACCGGCCCCCCAGGTCACAGGTCATCCGGATCAGGACTCTGATACGCCCTTTTCGCTGGTGGCCTTCTGGGTACCGTTGGTCCCGTTGCCACTCACATAGGTCTCGTCGAGTTCGATACGGTTGCGACCGAGGCGTTTGGCGCGATACAAGGCGTTGTCCGCACGCTCTATGATAGCACTCGGCGTCTCTCCGGGCTGGTACAGGGCTAATCCCGCCGAGAAGGTTGGGAGCTGGCGCACGGCGCCGCTGAACTGGTAGCAGGCCTCGCTGGCGCGCTTCTTTACCTTGTTCAGCGCGCGCAGTGCCCCGTTGCGGTCGGTATTCGGCAACAGCACCGCGAATTCCTCACCGCCATAGCGGGCCACCAGGTCATGATGCCGGAACAGCGAAAGCACATTCTTGGCGTAGGTGCTCAACACCTCGTCGCCTGCCGCGTGGCCGTGCTTGTCATTGACCTCTTTGAACTTGTCCAGATCGAGCAGCGCCAAGGACAGCGGTGAGCCGTAGCGTTGGACGCGGCTGACCTCCTCCTCCAGACGACGCAGAAACGCGCGCCGGTTGGGCAACCCGGAGAGTTCGTCGGTCAAGCTGAGGAGCCGCACCCGCGTCAGCTCATCGCTGAGTTGTTGGCTACCCGACTCCAGGATCTGCAAATAGTTGTGGGTGTTGTCCAGCTTGTCCGCCAGTACCCGGTGACCATGGAGCAGCTTCTCGATCTCGCGCACTAAAGTCTGGCGCAGTTGCTCGACCTGGGAACCGTCCCGCGCCTGCTGCAACTCGCCGACCACTACCTCTAGCAATACCCCGAACTCCGCGTTCTGGGCGATGGTCTCCATGATCTGGTGCGCCAGCGTGGTCTGCATCTGTTGGATGTCGCGGCTCTTCTCATCCAGGTAGGAACGGAAGGTGGCGTTGACGCGCTGTTCCGGCAACGCGGACGGCGGCTGGGCACCGTTTGCAGTACCCGACCCGTCGCCGTTGTTCTGCATGGACAGCGGGTATGGTTCCCCGCCACCACGCGGCGGCGGGACCACGGGTGTGGGCGCATGGCGCGCCACCCCGAGGGCCTCGAACAGGGGTTCGAAGGCGGCCTGGAATCCCTGGGGCCCATTCTGCACCCCCTGGGCCAACTGCTGCGCGTGGTGATCGACGAAATCCCGCAGGGCATGAAGTTCTGACGGGGACAGCGGCGGCTGCAGGCACTTGCGCAACAGCCGCACTTCCATCAACTGGGATGAATTGGGCTCCAAGCCACGGGCGTAGGAATCCAGGAGCGAGCCGACAAAGCCCGCGTAGAGCTGCTCCACTTCCAGGTGTTCGGCCTCGTAGTCGTTGAGGACACGCTCCACTTGGCGGTAGATCAGGTTCCCCGCCGTGGACTGTGTCAACTCATCGAGCAGCCGGAGCACTTTCCGGGAAGAGGCCAGATGATACCCTTTGGCTTCCAGATCGACCGCCATCGAACCCTCGCCTGCGACCTCCGTGTCGTCGTGATGCAGTAAAATTCGGATTGGTTTGTTCTTATGCGTCCGTGCCCGGAGACTTGGTGTTCGGCGCCGAAATCCCCCGCCGTCTCCCCGGCATACGTATTAGAGAATGTACCTTGGAGGCGGGCAAAGGACAAACGCTTGACGCAAACCGCCCCCTTGCAGGTGGCGCCCGGAAATCGGGGCGCGCCACAGACACGCCGATCTTCCGGCGCGAATTCGCCGACTTTCCGGGCCGGAATTCATTGACATACTAACGGGGATCAAGTTCGAATTATCAGTATTTAAACGATTATTGATATAGATGTAAGCCTACGACCTACATATTTCCTGCCAGATGCGTACAACAAGTGCATCAATCAGCCGACGTCAGTATACGGAAAGCTACGGGGTTCGGGCGGCGACCGTGGACTAAGCGCCACGGCGCGTCGACGCCCGCGACGGCGGATTGTCCCACCCCTTCAGGCCGCGAGATGGCGAGCAATGGCTTCCAGTTCGCTGCTGGCGGACGTCAGATCCTCCAGGATCCCCAGCACCCGAGCCTCCTCCAGCCCGAGGCGGGACAACACCTCCGTGGGCAACTCCTCACTGGCCTCGTCCCCGATTCCGTGGCGCTTGAGCAGACGGTTGGCGATCAGCACCAGGTTGGGATAGACGGCGTGCTCGCCGTCATAGCGTTCGTTGTGGTGCTCACACACCGTCACCGTGATCTCGTCCGGCAGCCGCCAGGAGTGGGTCAGCCAGGCGCCGATGCAGGGATGACCCATGCACAGGACGTCGCGTGCCTGCCCCATGCACAACACCCGCTTCTCGATCTCAGTAACCGGTGTCTTGGGGTTGGCCGCCACCAGCTTATTGAGAAGAAAGAATTCCGGCTGGAACAAATGCCCCATCAGGAGGAAACCGAAGTTGTGGAGCAGGCCCGCCAGATAGACCAACCCGGGCCGGGGCCGTGCCGTGCCAGGCATCGCCTTCGCCAGTGCCTGGACCATGGCCGCACAGTAGGCCGAGTGGCGCCAGAATGCGTTCATACCCAACGGTCCGTCGGGCGGGTTGCGGAAGGTGCGCCCGGCGGCAAGGCCCAAGGCCATGTTCGCGACCATGTCGAACCCCAGCACCCGGGAGATCGCGTCGCGGATCGATTCAAGTTTTCCACGGTACCCAAAGAACGGTGAACTGGCGTAGCGGACCACCTGCGCCGCGAGGCTCGGATCCACTTCCACGATCCTCGCCAAGTCCTCGGCGGTGGCGTCCGGATCCGAGCGCAACTGAAGAATCCGATGCGCCATTGCCGGCATTGGCGGCAATTCATAGATCTCTTCGATGTGGCGGCGCACGTCGGGGGCGGGGGTAAACGAGGCCACCACGGAGTCCAGATCGATGCCCTCGGGAACATTGAGATCGGCGCCTGGGCCCAGGGCGCTGGCGGCGCGCAGTTGCTCCACGGAGCGGGAGAATGCGCCGGATCCCGCTTCGGCCTGCAGTCTGCGGAACCCACTACGGCGCATGTGGATCAGTACATCGCGGACGCCGGGCTCGAAGTAGAGGTCCTCCGAATCGAACACGCTGGTATCGATGAGGGTCTCCAGGCCATAGGCGGTTCCCAGCGGCGGCACGGTGCCGGGTTCGCAATCGGCGAACGTCCGCGCGGTTTCTTCGGCGGATGCAGGCGTCAACTGGCGGCCCAGCAACCGTTCCAAGGCCTGGAAATCGATCAGGTGACTCAACGGAAGAACGGCCAGCAACGGGCCCGCGGCATCCTTCAAAAGTACCGCGCGGACAAACTGGCGCGACGCCACCCCGCACAACTGGGCCGCCTCTTCCAGGGTCTCCACGGGCGGATGCCCGCGCACATCATAGGCGACACCCCGGCCCGCCAGGGTATGCTGGATTGTCACTGCCATCGGCACCCGAACCACCCCCGTGGGATATTTTTAGTATTTCTAATCGAAAATGTAGGACAAACCCCGCTACGGAGACCGTGCGTGGTTCACGGTTTCCGAACGCCGTGCACCCCGCCCCCCAAAAAGGGCCGGGCCAAGCACGCCGTTGTCAGCCGTGGCGCCGGAAAAAATATCGATGGGCCATGGAGGCGGGCCAGTTCCGAAGGGGTCGGAAGTATACCCTAATTGAGCTGAATCCGGCTACCCCAGGGCACCGGCGCTTCACCCTTGACCAGCCAAATCACTGGAAACTGCGGCGCGGCGGCGGGGAACTCCCCCCGGGCATCGGTAAAGTACAGCAGTACGTCGGGACGGTGGTCCGCGCGCTCCAGCCACTGGAACACCGGGCCGAAGCGCGTACCACCGCCCCCGCGCAGATGCCGTGGCGCCACGAGCTCCTCCCAAGGCTCGTAGCGCCACGGGCCCTCGGGGGCCAACGCCGCATCACAGGCGTGTAGTGTGACCCGCGCCCGGACCTGACCCTTGATCGCGTCGACCTCCGTGAGGAACTCACGGACCTCCGCGTCGGTTACCGAACCGCTGGTGTCCAGCACCACCACCAGGTCCACCTGTCCGCTGCGCAGCGTCGGCAGGATAGCCGACCCCTCGCGGCGCGAGGGCCGGGAGTAGCGGTAATCTTCGCGGGCGGTGTGAACGAGATAGCGGGCCAACAACATGCGCCATGGAAGCCGCGGCTGCAGGAGCTGGTCCACGATGCGCGCCATGGCGCCCGCCAGCTTCCCGGCCTGGAGCGCCTGCTGCGCGGCGCTGGCGAGGCGCTGGCGCCACTCGTGGGCAAGCTGGTCACGCTCCGCCACGCCCAGGGGCGCCGGTTGGGGGGCACCCCCGGCCTCGTGGTCATCCCGGCGGCTGGACCCGGCCCCATCGGACTCCTGGCCCGGTTCCGGATCCGGGTTCGACGCAGCCGGCGCCGACGCGTCGTAGAGGTGCTGATCGAGCGGGCCGTCCTGATCCGTCTCCTCCACCAGGGGATAGATCTCCTCAGCGGTCATGCCCTCGAGCTTCATGTCCGCGAGGCTGCCTACCGGCGGGCGCAGGCCGTCGCGAATCAACAGCGGGTTGATCGCCAGGTCACAGGCGATGTCCCAGCGCCGCTGTACCCGATGCTGACGGCGCACGAAATGGGACAAAGCACAGTGCAACGCCTCGTGGGCAAGCATGAACTGGGTCTGTTCCAGGCTGAGACCGGCGATATACTCGGCGTTGTAGTACACGGCGCGGGCGTCGGTGGCGATGGTCGGGCACCAACTCGGCGCCGCCTTCACCATCGGCAGCCGCAACACCAGCGCACCCAGAAACGGCTTGTCCAGGATCAGCCGGGTACGGGCCGCGCTCAACTTGGTTTCGATGTCGTCCGCCATGGGGACCTGCCCGGGGGGTGCGCGGCGCCGTGGTCTGACGCCTATAGTTCAAACAACATGACGTCGGCCACCACCTTGGCCCACTCGGTGAATTGGGGAACCGTGAACAGTTCCTCACCGATTACCCGGTGCATATCCGATACCAGCATCACCCCGATCTCGCGCTGCGGGAACTGCGCTGCGTAGTCGATGATGTTTCCGTAGACCGCCGGTGCACCCGCGTTTCCCTTGACCCGCGTGGCATGCCCCACCAGCGCAGAAGCCACTGCGTATTGCAGATCCAGTTCGCTGGGTACCTCCACGGGTTCGCCGCGCAGGATGGCATCCACGTCCGGCAGTTTGTCCAGGTTGTGGACGAACGCCGCCAGTTCCACGCCAGCCGCCGGGCCCACGCAGGCCTGGAGGGCCTCGCCCAACAGATCGCCACGCGCGCCGAACTTCGCCAGCGCACGGTGCGCAAACTCCCAGGACCGCGGCGAAGGGAAGGCCATCGCGTTGTGGGTGGGGTCGAACTCGAACAGCAGCTCCGGCCGAAAGCGCAGAAAAGCGATCAAACGCTCGTCGATACCGTGACGATAGGCCCAGGCCACCCAATCATCCAGGTTGACCTCGAGTTCGAAATGGGAAAAGCGGTTGGCAAGGGGCGCCGGCATGCTGTAGGTCACGCCCCGATCGCCCTGACGGTTCCCGGCAGCAAAGATCGCCCAGCCCGGCGGGATGCGGTAGGCCCCGAGATTGCGGTCCAGGATCAACTGGTAGGCGGCCGCGGAGACACTGGGCGGCGCCGAGGTGATCTCGTCCAGGAACAGGATCCCGTTAGCCCCGTGCCGCTCGGCGTCCGGCAGCATGCCTGGCACCGCCCATTCCACCGTGTCCCCGGACCGGAACGGGATCCCGCGCAGGTCGCTGGGTTCCATCTGCGAGAGCCGGATATCGATCATCGAAACCCCGTGGCGCGCGGCCACCTGGGCGACGATCTGGGACTTGCCGATCCCCGGAGGGCCCCACACCATCACCGGGGTGTGCTGACCATCCCGTGCGCTCACGAACTCGCACTCCAGGACGGCGAATAGATGGGACGGTCTCATGCCTCCTCCGCGCAAACCTGCCGACGCCGTTGGACCACCAGCCTGCTGGCGGCCCCGATCTGGATAGCTTAACAAAGTTGGCGCGCGCCCGGTCTCCCCCATTGGGGTAACACCGGCCGCCCTCCCGGGAGCGGGATGACGCGATGACCGGCCGCGTTGCATTGTCTCGATGGTTACCCAAAGATTTACCGGTGGCCCAGTGCAGGAGGGCGCTGTGGAGTGGTTTTCGCGCACCCCCTGTTACCGTATACTGGCGCCCGCAGCGCAGCTCTGGCCACCAGACTGCACCCGTACTCCACCTGCACAGCAAAGGACCCTGCCCGTGGCCACCGTCGCCGTCACCAAGGACAATTTCGAATCGATCATCAACGACCACGAACTGGTAGTGCTGGACTTCTGGGCGCCGTGGTGCGGTCCGTGCCGTTCCTTCGCCCCGATCTTTGAAGCCGCATCCGAGCTGCATCCGGACGTGACGTTCGGCAAGATCGACACGGACGAGGAGCGGGAGCTGGCCGGCATGTTCCAGATCCGTTCGATCCCGACCCTCACGGTATTCCGGGAAAAGATCATCATCTTCTCCCAGCCGGGGGCGTTACCGGCCGCTACGCTGCAGGATGTGCTGGAGAAGGCCAAGGCCCTGGACATGGAAGAGGTACGCCGGGAAGTCGAGGCTCAGGCTCAGGAATCTGCACCAGACTGACCCGACGCAGGAACCCGGGGCAGCGGCAACTCACCGGTGCGCCGAAAGTGCAGATAGTCCGCCAGGATCCGGGCGTGGTCGAAGGCCAGTTCAGGCACCGCCGCCGGATCGAACACTCCTACGTCCCGCGCGTCATCGCGCGCCGCGGGCGTGCCGCGGGCCTCCGCGATGTATACCGCGCTTGCGGTATGGCCCCGGGAATCCCGCTGCGGATCGGAATAGCAGCCCAACAAAACCTTGAGCCGCACCCGTAGGCCGGTCTCCTCCCAGGCCTCGCGCGTCGCCGCCTGCTCCACCCATTCCCCCACGTCCACGAAGCCCCCGGGCAGCGCCCACCCGTAGGGCGGATTACGCCGCTCGATGAGCACAATGGGACGCTCCGGCCGATCTGCCATCTCAATGATGACGTCCGCCGCGAGCAGCGGCGTCACGGGTACGGTCACGTCGGCGCGGGACGTGGATGGGGCAGGTTCAACGCCCGCCGTGCCCGATGACCCGGAACAGACGGCGACGCTGGCGTTTGTCGGGCCGGCGCGACGGTCCCTCCCCCGCGGGAGTCTCCATACGCCGTTCCTGGGCGAGGCGTTCCCGGGTCGCGCGGCTCTCAGCGGTTTCCTCGTAGAGTTGTGCCGCTTCTGGTGCCGGAACCCGACGTTTGGTCAGCCCGCGCACCTCCACCACGAACTCGTAGGGGCCGCGCCGGATGCTCAGCACATTCCCCGGGTGCAGTTCCCGGGATGACCTGACCCGCTCGCCGTTCACGTGGACCTTACCACCGGAAACCGCCTGGGCAGCCAGCGCGCGGGTCTTGAAAAAGCGCGCCGCCCACAGCCACTTGTCAATGCGGACCCGGTCTTGGGGGGCTGGTTCGTTGTTTTCCATCGACATGCCGTGTCCTGTAGGTCTCGAGGAATCGAAGGTCCCTACCACACACCGGGCACAATCCACCGGCACGATCCACCACGTATACCACCTGTACCCAAGTGTAGCACGACGCGAACCCAGCCCCCGGTCACAGCGGGACACGCACCTGCCTCTCAGGTCAGACCACACTCCCGAACACGGGTTCCCCTTATTAGCAGGCGCACGGAATCAGGCAGTGAACCCGTAGACCCAGTGGAAAAACCCCCAGTACACACCGAGACTAAGCACAGTGATCGGCACACCGACGGACGCGAATTCCAGAAAGCTCAGCGATGGTCCACCACGACGCTCCGCGCCCTGCACGATGATCACGTTGCTGGCCGCGCCCAGGATAAACAGGTTGCCTGCCACAGTGCTGCCCACAGCCAAGGCCAGCAGCGCCGCTTCGGATCCACCGGCATGGGTCAGCATCGGCAAATAGAGGGCCACCAGAGGCACGTTGGAGATGAGTTGGCTGAGCAGCGTGCTGACCACCAGGATGGTCGGGATGGCGTCGATCCGCAGATCGAAGCGGGCCATCCAACCTTGAAAGAACCCACTGTCCCACACACTTTGCATCAACACGAACATCGCCGCGAAAAACACCAGGGTGCTCCAATCGATGTTGCGCATCAGTTCACCGCGCCGGGGACTGAAGATCACCAGCGGCAGCGCGGCCGCGGCGGCGGCCGCGGACAACGGCGGCGCCGGCAGACCCAGCCACCGCAGGGCGATCCGCACAACCAGCAGCAGGACCAGGATTCGCAACGCGCTGCGGGCCAGCATGGCCAGATGCGGGTCGGTCACCGGGACTGGCACGTGCACCAGCTGATCGCCATGAAACCGGGATCGGAACCGCCAGCGCAGAACTCCGTAGGCGAGCAACAGGTTCAAGGCGGTGGGCAGCGCCAAATAGGACAGAAACGCAAGGAACGGGTCGTTCATGCCGCCGTGCAGCGCGATCAGCAGATTCTGCGGGTTGCCGATGGGGCTCATGACACTGCCGAGGGTAACAGCGAAGGCCAGCGTGAGCAGTAGCATGCGGGCGTCGATCCGATGCGTACGGGCGAGCATCAGCATCAGCGGTGTTCCCACCACCGCGAGGGTATCGTTCATCAGCAGGGCGGAGGCGGCGCCCACTCCGAACAGTACGGTGAGCACCAAGCGGTCCACGGACCGTGCGCCCTGGAACAACCGCGCTGCCAGCTGGGCAAGGTAGCCGCTGCGCTCCAGCGCCGTGCCCACCAGAAACATGGCGGCCAGAAACACCATGACATCAGGGTCGATGGCACGCAGCGCGGCGACCGGCCCGATTTGCCCACTTACGAGGACCGCCAAGGCCCCGAGACCCATGATCTGCCAGATCGGCAGACGCAGTCCATCCACAGTGCGCGCCGCGATCGCCACGAAAACCAGCAGCAGAACCGCGACGGAGAGATTCACCAACCGCGCACGCGCCGCCCGGCAGGCGGGCGTACGGCCTTCGCCGCGTTCACTTTCGGGTCAGGAGGAGCAGGAGTTCGTTGAGCCGGCCCACGAACGCGGCCGGATCCTCCAACTGCCCGCCATCCGCCAGCAAGGCCTGATCGAACAGGATCGAGGCCCAATCGCTGAAACGCTGGGGGTCTTGCTCGTCCTTCAGGCGCTGCACCAATAGGTGCCCCGGGTTGATCTCCAGGATCGGATGGGCGGAGGGCACCTCTTGGCCGGCCGCCTTGAGCATGCGTTGCAGATGGACCGGCATGTCGTGCTCATCGAGCACCAAGCACGCCGGTGAGGTGGTGAGCCGGTGGGTAACCCGGACTTCCTTGACCCGCTCGCCAAGCGCCGCGCTCATCCGCTCCAGCAGCTCCTTGTAATCCGACTCCGCCTGCTCGACGCTGCGCTTCTCCTCCTGATCCTCCAGCGCACCTAGTTCCAAGTCGCCCTTGGCCACCGAATGCAAGGGCTTGCCGTCGAATTCCGTGAGATGCGAAACCAGCCACTCATCCACCCGGTCGCAGAGCAGCAAGACCTCGACGTCCTTCTTGCGCAGCCGTTCGAGGTGTGGGCTGTTGCGGGCGGCGGCGAAACTCTCGGCGGTGAGATAGTAGATCTTGTCCTGGCCGGGCTTCATGCGCGCCAGATAGTCCTTCAGCGACACATCCTGCACCGGCCGGTCGGCGTGGGTGGATGAGAACCGCAACAGGCCCGCGATCTGGTCACGGTTGGCGTAGTCTTCCGCCGGCCCCTCCTTCATGACCTTGCCGAAGGACTCCCAGAACCGCGCGTACTGTTCCGGCTCGTTGGCGCTCATTTCCTCCAACGTCGTCAGCAGCCGCTTGACCAGGGCCGAGCGGATCTGCTCGATCTCGCGGTTGTGCTGGAGGATCTCGCGGGAGACGTTGAGGGGTAGATCCTCGGAATCCACCACGCCGCGCACGAACCGGAGGTACTGAGGCAACAGGTGCTCGGTGTCGTCCATGATGAACACGCGCCGCACATACAGCTTGAGGCCGTGGCGACGCTCCCGGTCCCACAGATCGAACGGGGGACGGGCCGGGATGTAGAGCAACGAATGGTAGGATACCTTGCCCTCCACGTGGTTGTGGACCCAGACCAAGGGATCCTCGAAGTCGTGGGCAACATGCTTGTAGAACTCTTTGTATTCCTCGTCGGTGATCTCGTTGCGGCGCCGGCCCCACAGCGCCGAGGCGCGATTAAGCGTCTCCAGACCGGCATCCCCTTCCTTGCGCATACGGACCGGCAACGGCACATGATCGGAATATTTGCGCACGATGGTGCGCAGACGCAGACCTTCCAGAAACTCGTCCTCGCCTTCGCGCAGGTGCAGGGTCACCTCAGTGCCACGCCCGGGTCGCTCCATTGTCTCCAGGGAATAGTCACCCTGTCCGTCGGATTCCCAACGCACGCCGTGTTCGGGGCCGAGACCGGCGCGGCGGGTGACCAGGGTAATGCGATCCGCCACGATAAACGCGGAGTAGAAACCCACTCCGAACTGGCCGATCAACTGGGTGTCCTTGGACTGATCTCCGGTCAGGCTGTTCAGGAACTGGCGGGTCCCGGAACGCGCGATCGTCCCGATGTTGTCCATCACCTCGGCCCGGGTCATGCCAACGCCATTGTCCGCCACCGTGACGGTACGCCGTTCACGATCGACGGAAATGCACACCGCCAGGTCAGAATCCCCTTCGTACAGGGCGTCGTCGGTGAGCGCCTCGAAACGCAGCTTGTCACAGGCGTCGGCAGCGTTGGAGATCAGCTCCCTCAGGAAGATCTCTTTATTGGAATATAGGGAATGGATCATCAGGTTCAGCAGTTGCCGAACCTCGGCCTGAAAACTCAGGGTCTCCTTGTGGGCCTCAACGCTCATCGGTTCGGACTCTCCCTATGCCCGCGGACGCGGCACGACCGCAACGGGGTAAAGGTAAGGGATTCAGGCAGGCGTTTTCAAGGCGGAACCCGCTTGGGGATGGTTCCGGACAAGAAGCTGGACCAGGACCAGGTTCAGGCTCGCGTAGTGTTGTACGCTTGGGGGCACACCCGGGGTTCCTCCAAGGCATCCGATCAAGGCGCGGACGCAGGCGATGGCCGGGTACCTTGCGGCGACTCCCCTGCGGGCGGGCATCCAAGCGCGAAACACTAAACGAGGCGCGCGCCTTCGTGACGCAGGAGCCAGCGCTTGACCGTCAACCGTGCCCCTTCGGTTTGCCCGTCGTAGCCACCGATCCCATCGCAGGCCACTACCCGGTGGCAGGGCACCACCACTGGAACCGGATTCGCACGGCACGCGGCACCCACCGCCCGCGCGCCGCTGCCCAAGCGCGCGGCCAGTTCGCCATAGGTCAGGGTCCGGCCGGGAGGAATGCGCCGCAGGGCTGCCCACACCCGTTGTTGAAACGGCGTGCCACGGCGTGCCACCGGGAGGGTCCAGGGTGTTTTGGGATCCTGCAGGTAGCGCTCCAGCGCCTCCATCATCCGCGCGGCAAGGGGATCGCCGGGCACCAGCCACGACCGGCAACGCGGCAGACAATCAATGGTCCAGAGCATGCCGTCGTGCACACGCACGCCCAATGCGCCGAACGGCGCAGGAACGATGGTCTGGAAACCGCCGTCCCGATCCCGCGGCGCCCGGCGTGGCACCCGGGTGGACTCCGAAGCACCAGGACCGGTCGCAGGGCGCGGCGGCATGGCTCAGCCGTCCTGCTTGCGACCGAGCTTCTCCTTGATGCGCGCGGCTTTGCCTTCGCGTTCGCGCAGATAATACAGCTTGGCCCGACGCACGTCGCCGCGCCGCTTGACAGTGATGTCCTCCACTGCCGGGCTGTAGGTCTGGAACACCCGTTCCACGCCCTCGCCGTGGGAAACCTTGCGCACGGTGAACGAGGAGTTGAGCCCGCGGTTGCGCTTGGCGATCACTACACCCTCGAAGGCCTGCAACCGCTCCCGGTTGCCTTCCTTCACCTTGACCTGGACCACTACGATGTCACCGGGGGCGAAGGTGGGGACTACACGGCCCATCTGCTCCTTCTCGATTTCCTCGATGATGTTGTTACCCATGGTTCGATCCCCTCATGCCGGTGACCAAGGCGGAAGAAGGCAGGCAGACAGCGCTCCCTTCGGTTTCGCCTTCGCTAATTCGGTTGATTACACTACCCTCCACTCGGCCCCGCGCTCCGCAAAGGAGGCGGGACCGCGGACCGGAAGGTCGGCTTGCTACGTTCCCCACTGACAATGCTTCAACCCCCGCGTTCCGCGGATTGCTCGCGGATGAACTCCTCCAGCAATCCGCGTGCCTCCGCGTCCAGCTCCACGCCCTGCAGCAACTCCGGACGCCGGCGCCAAGTGCGGCCCAGGGCCTGCTTGCGCCGCCAGCGGCGCACTGCATCGTGATCGCCGCTCAACAGCACCGGCGGTACACGGCACCCCTCCACTTCCTCCGGACGCGTGTAGTGCGGACAATCCAGCAGCCCGTCGCTGAACGAGTCCTGGCGGGCCGAATCCTCGTCGCCCAGCGCGCCGGGCAGCAACCGCGTCACCGCATCGATGAGCACCAGGGCTGCCGGCTCGCCGCCGCTGAGCACGTAGTCCCCGATCGACCACTCCTCGTCGATCTCGCGCTCCACCAGCCGCTCGTCGACGCCTTCATAGCGCCCCGCCACCAGGATGAAACCCGGGCGCGCCGCCAACTCGCGCACCGCCTGCTGGTCCAGCCGGCGCCCCTGTGGCGTGAGGTACAGGGTCCGGCTGGGTCCGCCCGCCGCCTGCCGCGCGGCGCGTATCGCCGCCTGCAGGGGTGCCACGGCCATGACCATGCCCGGTCCGCCGCCGTAGGGGCGGTCGTCGACGCTGCGGTGGCGATCCGTCGCGTAAGAACGCGGATTCCAAACCCGCAGTTCCAGCAGCCCGCGCTCCCGCGCGCGCCCGGTGATCCCGCAACCGGTACCCGCTTCCACCATCTCCGGAAACAGGGTCACGACATCGATCCGCATGATTGGATCCACTACCGGTGCGTTCAACCCGGCTCAGAACTCCGGGTCCCAATCCACCTTTAGGACCCCGCCCTCCAGGTCCACTTCCGTCACCACCCGTTCGGGAACGAAAGGGATCAGGCGTTCGCGCTCCCCGCGCACCACCAGCACGTCGTTGGCGCCGGTCTCCAGCAGGTGGGCGACTACCCCCAGAGCATGACCGCTGAGGGTCTCGACCCGCAGTCCCTCCAGATCGACCCAGTAATAACGCCCGGGCTCCGGGGACGGAAATTGACCGCGCCGCACCCCGATCTCGCGGCCCATCAGGGCCCGGGCGGCGACTGGCTCCGCGCAGTCCGCAAGACAGGCCACTACGCCCCTGCCGTGACGGCGACCCGCGTGCACGGCTACTGCCTGCCACTGGTCCCCGTCGCGCAGGAACCACGGCACCAAGTCGAGCACCGCTTCCCTGGGCTCGGTGTAGGAATGGATTCGCACCCAGCCCCGCACACCGTACACCCCCGAGACACGACCCACCGGCACCATGTCGCGTGCATGCAGGCTCATTTCACACTCCGCTCCGGGGAAACTCCACCCGCAGAGGGCTCAGGCGGCGCTTTGCTGCTGCTTGATCAAGCTGGCCACACGATCCGACGCCTGGGCGCCCTGGGACAGCCAGTAGCTCACCCGCTCAGCGTCCAGGTGCAGGCGCGTCTCGCCGCCGGTGGCGATGGGGTTAAAGTAACCCAGGCGCTCGATGAAACGGCCATCGCGCGCGTTGCGGCTGTCGGCAACGACGATGTTGAAGAACGGGCGCTTCTTCGCGCCGCGGCGGGCCAAACGTATCGTTACCATGAAAGCTGTCCTCAAGGGGGTGCGCGCCGGTTCAACGCCCCACCGGGTGGGCGCTCAACCGAGCTAAACGGTGCATTTTACGCGAATATCGGGAAAAGGGAAGGCTCCAGCCCGGGTTGAGCACCCGGATTTCCCACCGAGGTTCGTCACGGGCATCGCGGCGTTTGCAGCGCGGGGCCGCAGGGGCAAAGGCCGGCCGGTACCCGGCAGGTGGGCACAGGACATACCGGGCCCCAGCGAGGGCGGTTGCGGGAAACCGGCGGAAAATCCCGGCTAGAACGGCAGCCCCTGGGGGAATCGCCCCTTGAGACCCCGCATCAGCTTCGCCATGCCGCCCTTGGACATCTTTTTCATCATCTTCTGCATCTGGGCATGCTGCTTCAGGAGACGGTTGACCTCCTGCACCTGGGCCCCGGACCCGGCGGCGATACGCCGCTTCCGGGATCCACGGATGCAGTCCGGAAAACGCCGCTCCTGGGCGGTCATGGACTGGATAATGGCGATCATGCGCCGCACGTCCCGGTCGCTCATCTGGTTCCGGGCCGCCGCCGGCAGTTCCGCGGCCCCGGGCAGCTTCTCCATCAGGCCCGCCAAGCCGCCCATATTCTGCATCTGCTCCAGCTGGTCGCGAAAATCCTCCAAATTGAAACCTTTACCCTTCGCGAGCTTGCCGGCAAGCTTGGCGGCCTTCTCCTTGTCAACGGTTCGCTCCGCCTCCTCCACCAGGCTCAGGACATCCCCCATGCCCAGGATCCGAGACGCAATCCGGTCCGGATGGAACGGCTCCAGGGCCGCGGTCTTCTCCCCTACCCCGAGGAATTTGATCGGCTTACCGGTGATCTGACGGATCGACAGGGCGGCCCCGCCCCGGGCGTCGCCGTCCGCCTTGGTGAGGATCACCCCGGTCAGGGGCAAGGCCTCGTGGAAGGCGCGCGCGGTGTTGGCCGCGTCCTGACCGGTCATGCTGTCCACCACGAACAGGGTTTCCGCCGGCTCCGTGGCGGCATGGATGCGGCGAATCTCTTCCATCATCGCGGCATCCACGTGCATCCGCCCGGCGGTGTCGAGGATTACCACGTCGAGGAACTGCCTGCGCGCCTGTTCCACCGCCGCGCGCGCGATCTGCACCGGGTCCTGGGACGGGTCGCTGGGATGGAACTGCACATCGACTTCCCGCGCCAGTGTCTGGAGCTGCTCGATGGCGGCGGGCCGGTACACGTCGCAACTGGCCACCAGCACCTTGCGGTTACGGCTCTCCCGCAGCCAGCGGGCGAGCTTCGCGGTACTGGTGGTCTTACCGGATCCCTGCAGACCAGCCATCAGCACCACCGCCGGTGCGCGGACATTGAGGTCCAGTTCTTCATTGGCCGCGCCCATGACCGCGATCAGCTCGTCATGGACCACCTTCACCAGCGCTTGGCCGGGGGTGACGCTGGCGCTGACTTCCCGGCCCACCGCGCGCACCCGTACCCGCTCGATGAATTCGCGCACCACCGGCAGGGCGACATCCGCCTCAAGCAGGGCCATACGCACGTCGCGCAGGGCGTCCCGGACGTTTTCCTCGGTCAAACGGCCCTGGCCGCGGACACGGCGCAAGGTGGTCCTCAATCGTTCACTCAGGTTGTCGAACATATTGGCACTCGGATGAGGCCCGGCAGCAGGGGGCCGTGGAACACCATGGATAGTAGCCGGTACGCCCTAGTGTAGCGCCTTGTACCGGGCAACAGCCCATGGGATTATACCGGACATTCGGGTGCACGGGCACCACGCCCGCCGGCGCGAAACCGTCGTGGCCGCGGGTCGCCACCGACCCTCGACGTCACCTCCTTAGGGATCCAACGCAGTGAGAACCAACGGATGCCGCCGATAAAGTTCGACGTCATCAACCTCCTGGCGATGATCGCCTACGTGGGTGCCGCGATCCTGTTGGGCCGGCGCATGCTGCGGGCCGCCCAGGGCATCACCGCGGGCAAGGCGACGCTGCTGCTGCCCGGCGCAATCGCGGCACTGCTGCATGGCATCGTGACCTATCACAGCATCCTCGGTCACGGCGTGCTGAACATGGGTTTTTTCAATTCCCTGTCCTTGGTCGCCTGGATCATGGTGGTACTACTGCTGATCAGCGCCGTCAGCCGGCCGCTGGAAAGCGTCGGAATTCTGCTCTACCCGGTTGCGGCGGTGGCGGTGAGTCTCGACGGGGTATTCCACGCGCCGCAGATCCTCGGTCGTATGGGCTGGGCGCTGGACGCCCACATCGTGATCTCGCTGCTTGCCTACAGCGTGTTGAGTATCGCCTCCCTGCAGGCAATTCTGCTCGCGGTACAACATCACCACCTGCGCAACAAGCATCCCGGTGGCTTGGTGCGGGCGCTGCCGCCGCTGCAGACCATGGAAGCGCTGCTGTTTCAGATGATCGCGGTGGGCTTCGTGCTGCTCAGCCTGGCACTGGTCACCGGCATGTTCTTCCTGCATGACATCTTTGCCCAGCATCTGGTCCACAAAACCGTGCTATCCATCGCCGCGTGGCTGGTTTTCGCGGTGCTGCTGTGGGGCCGACGACGCTTCGGATGGCGCGGACCGACCGCAATCCGCTGGACACTGGGTGGCATCTTTTCCCTGATGTTGGCCTATTTTGGCAGCAAAATGGTGCTGGACCTGATCCTGCACCGTGTCTCGGGCTGACGCCCGGGCATTCCGGCGCGGCGCTTGACATCCGACGCCGCCGCCCCGGAACATTAGCCCAACCCCCCCTACACGGCGAGGCAAGCCCTCTTTGGACGATGTCCCATTAAGCGTGCTGTTCGGCACGCTGGTAGTCCTGATCCTCCTGTCCGCGTTCTTTTCCGGGTCCGAGACCAGTCTGATGGCGCTGAACCGCTACCGCCTGCGTCACCTGGCGAAGGCGGGGCATCCGGGCGCCGTGCGTGTGAGCCGGCTGCTGGAACGCCCGGATCGGCTGATCGGGCTGATCCTCCTGGGGAACAACTTCGTCAACATCGTGGCGTCGTCGCTGGCCACGGTGATAGCCCTGCGGCTGATGGGCGAGGCGGGCATTGCGGTGGCCGCTGGTTTGCTGACTCTTGCGGTGTTGATCTTCTCGGAGGTCGCACCGAAAACCCTGGCGGCGCTGCACCCGGAACGCATCGCTTACCCCGCGTCGTTCATCCTGCACCCGCTACTGCGCGTGCTGACCCCCGTGGTGTGGGTGGTAAACGTCTTGGCCAACGGCCTGTTGCGGCTATTGGGGATATCGCTCGACGAGGCCTCGGTCACCCACCTCAATGAGGAAGAACTGCGAACGGTGGTAATGGAGGCGGGTGCCATGATCCCGCGCCGCCACCAACGGATGCTGCTCAGCATCCTGGATCTGGAGCGGGTAACGGTGGAAGACATCATGGTGCCCCGCAACGAAATCATCGGAGTAGATCTGGACGACGATTGGAACGTGATCGTCGAACAACTCAGCACCGGCCAGTACACCCGGGTACCGGTGTATCAGGAGAGCATCGATAACGTAATCGGCTTCCTGCACATCCGCCGGGTCCTGCCCCTGATCGCCCGCGGTGAGTTTACCCACGACACCCTGCGCGCATCGGTCCGCGAACCCACGTTCATCCCCGAGGGGACCCCCTTGAACCGCCAGTTGCTCAGCTTCCAGCGCCAGAAGCAGCGCATCGGACTGGTGGTCGACGAATACGGGGACATACAGGGATTGGCCACCTTGGAGGATATCCTGGAGGAAATCGTCGGCGAGTTCACCACGGACCCGTCGGCCTCGGTCAAGGATGTGGTCCCGCAGACGGACGGGTCCTATCTGGTGGACGGCAGCGCCAACGTGCGCGAGCTGAACCGCAACATGCAGTGGCACCTGCCTACCGACGGCCCCAAGACCCTGAACGGTCTGATCGTGGAATACCTGGAACACATCCCGGAGGCGGGGACCAGCCTCATGCTGGCGGACTACCCGATGGAGATCGTGCAGGCGAAGGACAATGTGGTGAAGAAGGTACGGATCTGGCCGGTGCGACGCCGGCGGCGCGGCGCGGCGGCCATTCCGGGACGTTGACGGGCAGCGCGGCGGCGGCCGCGCCCTGGAGTGCTATGATAGATCCGTGAGGGAAGGACCTCCCGAACCCAACCCAGGAGCGTTTTCATGGCGCCAAATGACAAGCCCGGGGAACGGCGCCATTTCAGCCGCATCCCATTCGACGCCCCAGTCACCCTGCGGGTCCCGGGGGGGGCATGCTGGGAGAGCCAGTTACTGGATATCTCCCTGAAGGGCGCGCTATTGGAGCGCCCTCCGAACTGGGACGGCACCAGCGGCGACACCCTGGCCCTGGAAATCCCCCTCGGCATGGGCACGGCACGCATTCACATGGAGGTCGTGGTCGCGCACGTGGAACCCGAGCGTCTCGGACTGCGCTGCGTCCACATCGATATCGACAGCATCGCCCACCTGCGCCGCTTGGTGGAACTGAACCTCGGCGACCCCGAGCTGCTCAACCGGGAACTCTCGTCCCTGGGTTGAAATCCCGGTCACGGCGATTCCGGCGCGCCGCCGGTCAGAGCCGGTCCAAGACCTCGGCCAGGCGCTGTGCGCCCACCACCTCCATGCCCTGCACCCCCGTCTTAGGCACGTTGGCCTTCGGGACGATAGCGTGGCGGAACCCGTGCTTGGCCGCCTCCCGCAGGCGCTCCTGCCCGCTCGGCACCGGGCGGATCTCCCCCGCCAAACCCACTTCTCCGAACGCCACCAAATCCACCGGCAGCGGCCGGCTGCGGAAGCTGGAAAGGACCGCGAGCACCACCGCGAGATCGGCGGCAGTCTCCGTAACGCGAACTCCCCCTACCACGTTTACATAGACGTCCTGATCATACATCGCGATGCCCCCATGACGATGCAGTACCGCCAGCAACATCGCCAGCCGGTTCTGCTCCAGCCCGAGCGTCACCCGACGCGGGTTACCGCTGTGTCCCGTATCCACCAGGGCCTGCACCTCCACCAGCAGGGGCCGACTGCCCTCGCGGGTCACCATGATCACACTGCCCGGCACCGGCTCCTCGTGGCGCGACAGGAAAATTGCCGACGGATTGCTCACCTCCTTGAGCCCGCCCTCCGCCATCGCGAACACGCCAAGTTCATTGACCGCACCGAACCGGTTCTTCACCGCGCGGATCACTCGGAACCGCCCGCCCACGTCGCCCTCGAAGTAGAGCACCGTGTCCACCATGTGCTCCAGGACCCGTGGACCCGCGATAGTCCCTTCGCGGGTCACGTGACCTACCAGGAACACGGCGGTACCAGTCTGCTTGGCGAACCGCACCAGCTGCGCCGCCGTCTCCCGCACCTGCGCCACCGACCCCGGCGCGGATTGCAGCAACTCGGTATAGACCGTCTGGATCGAGTCCACCACCAGCACCCCGGGGCGCTCCCGTTCCGCCACCGCGAGCACGTCCTCCACGCGGGTCTCCGCCAGCATCCGCAGACGTTCCACCGGCAAGGACAGGCGCCGCGCCCGCAGGCTGATCTGCTCCGGCGACTCCTCGCCGCTCACGTACAGGCTGGAAGCATCAGTGGGCAGCGACGCCAGTGCCTGTAGAAGCAGGGTGGACTTGCCGATGCCCGGATCGCCGCCGATAAGCACTACCGAACCGGCCACCAGGCCGCCGCCCAGCACCCGGTCCAGCTCCCCGATGCCGGTGGGTAACCGGGCACGGCACTCCGGCGCCACATCGGCCAGCGCCTGAACCCGGAGCGTCGCGCCAGAACCGGTATATCCCGCGAAGCGCGGACTGCGCGGGGCGGGGGCCGCCCCAACCGATTCCACCAGGGTATTCCAGGCGCCGCAGTCCGCGCACTGACCGGACCACTTGGGGGCTTGGGCACCGCATTCCGTGCAGGCGAACACCAGTTTGCTTCGGGTCACCGGGGCTTCCTGTGGTGGCTCAGTGGTTTGGCGACATGCCGCATACTAGCATGCGGCCCCTGTGCTTGGGTCGCTACCGCCATGCGGGGCACCCGCCCGCCTCAACCTCCCTCCTGGACCGCCGCTAATTTCGCTGTACCACGCTTGATTCCAACGCGCCCGGCCGCCGGACTCCGACAGTCCGCCCCAAGGACACGGCATGATGATAACCGGATCCCCGAGTCAGACTCTGGTCGGCACCGCGCAGCTGCTCAAATCCAGGACCAACAAATACGCGTTGCTCGGCGTAAGCATCGCGGCCCTATGCCTGCTCGTAGCCTCGTTTCTGGCCGCCTACCTGGCCAGTGGCCACCTGACCATCGAAGCCGTCGTCGAGGCGCAGCGCACCAATTTCGCCTTGTGGATCCTGGATGCCATGCCGTTCATATTCGCCATTTGGGGACAATACTCGGGTTCGATCATGGCCTACGAGGCCGGCGCTGTGATCCTGGATCAGACCAGTGACCTGCGTGCACAGGCCGCCGCCGCTCAGCAGAAGATTACCTACGAAGCCACCCACGATGCCCTTACCGGCCTGCCAAACCGGGTGCTGCTCCATGATCGCCTGCAACAGGCCATCAGCGCGGCGCGCCGGGAACAGGACCAGTTGGCAGTCCTAATCATGGATCTTGATCACTTCCGGGAGATCAACGACACCCTGGGCCATTACAACGGGGACCTGGTGCTGAAACAGATCGCGTCCCGGCTCAAGAGCGCGCTCCGCGACCCGGACACCGTGGCGCGCCTGGGAGGGGATGAATTCGCCGTTCTGCTACCGAAAAGCCACACCGACGGCGCCCGGCTCGCTGCCCACAAGCTCCTGAAGGCCCTGGAGCCGTCCTGCGTGGTGGGCGGGCTGAACCTGGAGGTCCGCGCCAGCATCGGGATCGCACTGTTCCCGGAGCACGGCACCGATGCTGACACGCTGCTGCAGCGGGCCGACGTGGCCATGTATGCCACCAAGCACGCGAAGACCGGCTACACCTTTTATACGCGCACCCATGATCAGTACAGCCCACACCGTCTGGTACTGATGGGAGAGCTGCGGCAGGCCATTGAACAGGACGATTTGGTACTGCACTACCAGCCCAAGGTGCGCATGCGCGACCGGGAGCTGACGGAAGTAGAGGCGCTGGTACGCTGGCGGCACCCCCAACACGGACTGATCCCGCCCGACGAGTTTATTCCGCTGGCGGAGCGCACTGGCCTGATCAATCCCCTCACCCACTGGGTCCTCGACGAGGCCCTGCGCCAATGCGCTGAATGGACCCGGAGCGGGCGCGACATCGGCGTATGTGCGAACGTCTCCGCACGGGTGCTCTTGGACCCGAGCCTGCCGGACACGTTCGCGGGAATGCTAGCGGCACACCAAGTCCCTGCGTCCCGGCTGGTGTTGGAGATCACTGAGAGCACCATCATGACGGACCAGGAACGGGCCCTGGAGATCCTCACCCGCCTGCACCGGCTCGGGATCCGCCTCTCCATCGACGATTTCGGAACCGGCTACTCCTCCCTCGCCTATTTGAAACGCTTGCCGGTAGAGGAACTCAAGATTGATCGATCCTTCGTACAGGATATGGCCACCGACGAGAATGACGCGGTCATCGTGCGTGCCACCATCGATCTGGCCCACAATCTGGGGTTGCGAGTGATCGCCGAGGGGGTATGCAACCGCCGGCTCTGGGAGACCCTCGACGGCATGGGCTGCGACGCCGCTCAGGGGGAGTACGTGGGAACCCCGCGCAGCGCGGCCGACTTCATCGCCGGGCTGCCCGGTTCACCATGGCGGCTGCGCGGGTCTGCACGCCGCGCCTAGCCCGGTGTTCTGCTCCAAGACTCAAGGCCCGATGGTCGATTCTCCAGCGGCCGCGCAAGCAACATCGGGCCTCAATAATAGGTCAATAGATGAAATTCGTAGACCACCAGCAGGAGATAGAAAAAGAATAACGCGTATTTGAGATGCGACACCCGCAGGCCACCGATGACTCGGAAGTTGTTGTGCAGCATCAGCACCAGCAGACCCACCCCGGTCAACGCGATTTTCACGCTCACGAACAGGCGCACGTCCTGCCCGAGCAGCAGGTCCATAACCGGGTTCAATTCCCGCGCCCCGCTGGTAATCAACAGCAGGGTGTAGTAAGCATCCGCGCAGGACAGCAGCAGGGTGGCGATGGACACCGACACCAGCAACGGGTCGTAGATATCCACGTAACCCTGGTCTTCGTGCCGGCGGTAACGCCGTCGGCGTCCGTAGAGCCAGTAACGCAGGGCCGGGATGCGCCGCTCGCGCCGCTCGCCGCTCCGGCGACGGACATCGGTACCGGCGGCAGGCCAGGGACGAGTGGGGGAAGGATCGGAATGGAATTTCATCGGCGGACTCTCTGGGTGCACGGGATCACCTTCCGTGGCCCTTACTACCCGTCGCCGGGTCGCGTCCGCGGGCCCCACCCGCCGCCGTGGCGGAACCGGAACCCGGATCCATTCTAGACAAGCCCCGCGCCTAAATACAAATCCAATCGGCGCGCGCCCCCCCTGGAGCGCTCCAGGGGCGCGCGCAGCCCTCCACCTGGGCCTATTGATTCGGCCCTCACCTCAGGAGGGGGGGTTGGTTCCGGTCCCGGTCGACACCAGCACCGGCTCGTCCTGGACCGTGAAGGCCACCCGCTGGCTGACCGCGCATAGCAGCTCGTAGGGAATGGTGCCGGCATGGCGGGCGACTTCCTCCACCGGCAGCCCCGCCCCCCACAGCACCACCGGGTCCCCTACCCGCGCGCCGTCATGGCCACGCAGGTCCAGGCAGATCATGTCCATGGACACTCGTCCCACCAATGCCGCACGGCGTCCGTTCACCAGCACCGGCGTCCCGATCCCGGCGTGGCGCGGGTACCCATCACCATAGCCAATGGCTGCCACCCCCACCGGCATGTCCTGCGGACACACCCAGGTACCCCCATAGCCCACCGCGTCGCCCTTGCACAGTGGATTCACAGCGATGAGCCGGGTATGCAGGGACATCACTGGGCGCAGCCCCTCCTGATCCGCGCTGCGGCCCAGAAACGGGGAGACCCCATAGAGCATGATGCCTGGGCGCACCCAATCCAGGTGGGCCTGCGGCCACGCCAGCACCCCCCCCGAGTTGGCCACGCTGCGCGGACCGTCCAGATCCCTCACCGCCGCCTGAAAACGCTCCAACTGCTCCGGAGTACGGAGACTGCGCCGGTCATCGGCATAGGCCAAATGGGTCATCCAAGCGAGGGGGGGAGACACATTCGGACACTGGAGCAGACGCTGCCCGAGCGCGCGTGCCTGCTGGAGCGGGAAACCGAGACGGTGCATACCGGAGTCAAGCTTCACCCAAACCCGCACCGGAACCGCGAGACGCGTGTGCTCCAGGAGGGCCAACTGCTCCGGGTGATGGACCACGAGATCCAGGCCGTGGTGCACGGCGAGCCGCAGGTCCGCGGCATCGAGCACGCCCTCCAACAACAGCACTGGATGGCGCAACCCCGCCTCGCGCAGGACCAGCGCCTCGGCCATGCAGGCCACCCCGAAGGCATCCACGGCAGCGGGCCCCGTGCTAAGGGCGCGCGCCACGGGCACTAGGCCGTGGCCATACGCGTTGGCCTTGACGATGGCCATGACCTGGGACCCGGGGGCGTGCGCCCGAACCCTTTCCAGGTTGCCGCGCAGGGCGCGCAGGTCGATGCGGGCGCTGGCGCGGGGCGACGGCTTCGGCGCGCCGCTCATCGATCCGTACCTCCCGCCAACCAGCGCTGCGCGACGGGCGGCGTGCCTGGCCGGGCGCCACCGCTCACGCGAAACCCTGGTTGTTTCCGTAGTATTCGGGTGCGAGATTCTCGAAGCGCGTGTATTGACCCAGGAAGGTGAGATTCACGTGTCCGATGGGGCCGTTACGCTGCTTCGCC
This sequence comes from Chromatiales bacterium 21-64-14, assembly GCA_002255365.1. Taxonomy (NCBI): domain Bacteria; kingdom Pseudomonadati; phylum Pseudomonadota; class Gammaproteobacteria; order Chromatiales; species Chromatiales bacterium 21-64-14. Next base: position 138,329 of record NCBI01000004.1, on the reverse strand, counting down.
ACGATGATCTCCGCGATGCCCTTCTGGGGGCTGTCCTCGTTGTAGACCTCGTCGCGGTAGATGAACACGATCAAGTCCGCATCCTGCTCGATGGCGCCCGATTCGCGCAGGTCCGACATGATCGGGCGCTTGTTGGGGCGCTGCTCAAGGCCGCGATTGAGCTGTGACAAGGCGACCACCGGCGTATTCAACTCCTTGGCCAGCGCCTTGAGAGAGCGCGAGATCTCGGAAATCTCGGTGGCGCGGTTCTCCCGAGTGCCGGGCACCTGCATGAGCTGCAGATAATCGATGATGATCAGCCCGAGATCCCCATGCTCGCGCTTGAGCCGCCGCGCGCGGGCGCGCAGGTCCGTGGGGGTCAGGGCAGAGGTATCGTCGATGAACAACGGCGATTCGGCCAGCAGGTCCATCGCAGAGGTGAGTCGCGGCCAATCCTCGTCGTGCAGCTTCCCGGTGCGCACGCGGTGCTGATCAATGCGCCCCAGCGAGGACATCATACGCATCGCAAGCTGCTCGCCGGGCATCTCCATGCTGAATACCGCCACCGGCCGCTTGCACTTGATGGCGGCGTGCTCGGCCAGATTCATGGCGAAAGTGGTCTTGCCCATGGACGGGCGGCCGGCCACGATGACCAGATCCGCAGGCTGCAGGCCCGAGGTAAGATCGTCGAAATCACTAAAGCCGGTGGGCAACCCGGTGATGGGATTATCGAGCTGGTAGAGGGTGTCGATCCGGTCCACCACCCGGGTCAGCAGGTCGCGGATGCTGGAGAAGCCGCGCAGCCCGCGCGCCCCGCGCTCGGCGATATCGAACACCAGACGCTCCGCATGATCCAGCAATTCCGCGGCGTCCCGACCCTGGGGCTCGAAACCGCTGTTCGCCACTTCAGTGCCGATCTGGATCAATTGGCGCAGGATGGAACGCTCGCGGACAATGTCCGCGTAGGCCTTGATATTGGCCGCGCTGGGGGTGTTCTTGGCGAGCGTTCCGAGATAAGCGAGCCCGCCGGCGGTATCCAGTTCGCTGGCGGTTTCCAGGCGTTCGCCGATAGTGACCACATCGAAGGGCGCGCCACGCTCGGCAAGCTCTGCGATCGCATGGAACACCACGCGGTGATCCCGGCGGTAGAAGTCCTCGTCAGTGATGCGATCCGAGATCTGTTCCCAGGCCCGGTTGTCGAGCATCAACCCGCCCAGGACCGCTTGTTCAGCGTCTATGGAATGCGGCGGGACCCGCAGCGCCGCCGTCGCCGCATCGGCGGTATCGCCGGATTGGGACAGCGCCTTGGGCATGGGCTGTCTATTCCGGCACGATGGAGATCTTTACCGTGGCGTCGACGTCGCCATGCAGGTGCAGCGTCACCTCGTACTCCCCGAGTTGACGGAACGGACCGACAGGCAGTCGCACCTCACGCCGTTCCACCGCGATGCCGCTGGCGGTAATGGCCTCAGCGATCTCGATGGCACCCACAGACCCGAACAGCTTGCCCTCTTCGCCGGCCGTCGACACGATCGTCACACTGAGCTGATCGAGCTGCGCACGGCGCGCCTCGGCGCCGCCCAACATCTCGGCGGCGTGCTTTTCCAGCTCCGCGCGCCGCTCCTCGAAGCGCGCGACATTCACCGCCGTAGCCTCGGTGGCACGACCCTTGGGAATCAGGAAATTCCGCGCGTAACCGCGGCGTACCCGCACCCGGTCTCCCAGGTTGCCCAGGTGTTCCACCTTCTCAAGAAGAATCACTTCCATCGCGCAGTCCTCGAATCAGAGTTGCGGATCCACGCCGCTTGGCATCAGCCTCAGTGCTGGTCCGTGTACGGCAACAGAGCCAGGAACCGCGCGCGCTTGACGGCGCGTGCCAGTTGGCGCTGGTAACGGGAATGGGTCCCAGTGATCCGGCTGGGAACGATCTTGCCGGTCTCCGTGATGTAGTTGCGCAGGGTCGCGATATCCTTGTAATCAATCTCCTTTACACCCTCCGCGGTAAAGCGGCAATATTTCCTACGACGAAAAAAACGTGCCATGGTCCTGTCCTCGATCGTATCCGACTCAATCCAACAGTTCGATGTGCTCGACGTGCAACTCTGGCTCGCCGCGCCCGTAACGCGATACCCCCTGGTGCAGAAAGCCGCTTACCCGCACCTGGGAGCCCGCCCGCAGCCGACCCACCACGGCACTGAAGACATCCCCCGCCGCCAGCACCCGTAAACGGCAGGTCACGGGACGCGCCAAGCCAGCCTCCTGGCGTTGGGAACGGTGCTCCAGGGTGAAACGGGTCAGTGGAATGCCGGAGGGTGCCGACCGGGTATCCGGTGTCCGATGCACCACACCCGCGATCAACAACCGGTTCGCGGCGGGTTCACCGTCAGGTTGTGACATCGCCGTCCCAATCCGACCCCCGAATTCCCGGATCAGTCCGCGGGTGCGGCCTCCACCATCTCCCGGCGGCCGACTGGACCATCGTCATCGTCCCGATCGTCCCGGTCATCCCGATCCCGGCCGCCGCCGCGCTCGCCGGTGTCGCGCTCCTCACGGCCCTTGGCCATCACTGAGGGCTCGGTGACCGCCTCGTCGCGGCGGATTACCAGATGACGCAACACCGCATCGTTGAAGCGGAACGCGCTGGTCACTTCGTTCAAGGCCTCCTGGTCGCACTCCACGTTCATGAGCACGTAGTGGGCCTTGGGGACCTTCTGTATTGAGTAGGCGAGCTGGCGGCGACCCCAGTCCTCCAGGCGATGGATGCTCCCGCCACGGGACTCGATGCTCGAACGGTAGCGTTCGATCATCGTGGGGACCTGCTCACTCTGGTCCGGGTGGACCAGGAACACGATCTCATAGTGGTTCATTCTTGCTCCTTACGGTTTGGCAGCCTGACGCGCAACGCGCAAGGCAAGGAGGCGGGCGGCGGACCGCCCTGCTGTGCTCACACAATTAAGGGTCGCTATTCTACTGGAGGGGCGGGGGCGGCGCAATCGGGCCGCGGCGGCCACTACCGGCCGCGGCGCTGACGCTGCGCCTCGAACAGCAGCACGCCGGCCGCGACCGCTACGTTCAGGCTCTCCACCCGCCCCGCCATGGGCAAATGGACCAGCAGGTCGCAGCCCTCTCGGGTCAGGCGCCGCAATCCCTTCTCCTCTCCCCCGAGAACCAGGGCCAGGGGACCGCGCAGGTCGGCCTGATACACCGTGGCCGGCGCCTCTGGAGCGGCCCCCACCAAGCGGACCCCCGCGTCCCGGAGCGTGCGCAGGGTGCGGGCCAGGTTGGTCACCTGCAACAGCGGGATCACCTCGGCGGCGCCGCTGGCGACCTTGCGCACGGTGGACGTGATCCCCACGGCGCGATCCCGGGGCAGGATGACCCCCTGAACGCCCGCTGCCTCTGCAGTGCGCAGGCACGCTCCCAGGTTGTGGGGATCCTGCACGCCGTCCAACACCAGCAGAAACAAGTCCGCGCCAGCCGCCGCCAGCAGGGAATCCAGGTCCACCGTCTGGACCGCGGGCGGCGTACGGCAGCGCGCCACGACCCCCTGGTGACGGCCACCGCCGCAGCGCTCGTCCAAGGCCGCGCGGGGGGCGCGGTGGATCACCACGCCGGCGGCCTCCGCCCGGCCCATCAACCCTGCGATCCGGGCATCGCGCCGGCCCAGTTGCACCCACAGGACCTCCACGTGGTCGGCGCCCTCAGAGAGGGCCGCGCGCACCGCGTGATACCCGAAGACCCAGTGCTCGGAAGCCACGGCTTGGAACCCGCTCTCAACGCGCAGCCGGGACCCGGCCCTGCGCGGAGATGAACACAGGCTCCCGGATCACGAACGCCGCCGCTTGCGCTTTGGATGACGGGTAGCGCCGCGCTCCCGGTCCCCGGTGGCCGCGCCTTGCGCACCGTCCTTGGCGCCGCCTTTGCCGCCACGCCGGGCCCCGCGGCGCGGCGCGGCGGTACCGCCCGCGGGCTGCGCGAGTTCAAAGTCGATCTTGCGTTCGTCCAGATCCACCCGTACCACCTTGACGTGGATCCGGTCCGCGAGCCGGTACGCCTGGGCGGTGCGCTCGCCGGTCAGACGGTGATGCACCGGATCGAAGTGGAAATAATCGGCGCCGAGCGCGGTAATATGCACCAGGCCCTCCACATGGATCCCGTCCAACTCCACGAACACCCCGAACCCCGTCACCCCGGTGATGGTCCCTTCAAAGGCCTGTCCGACCTTGTCCATCATGTATTCGCACTTCAGCCAGGTGACCGCGTCGCGGGTGGCCTCGTCGGCGCGCCGCTCGGTGGTGGAACAATGGCCCCCCAACGCCACCATGTCGGCATGGGTATAGTCAAACTCCTGCGGTTCTGCGCCGGCCAGCCGATGGCGGATCGCACGGTGGACCAGCAGGTCCGGATAGCGGCGGATCGGCGACGTAAAATGGGCATAGCCATCCAGCGCAAGGCCGAAATGCCCGACGTTTTCCGGGCTGTAGACCGCCTGGGACAGGGAGCGCAACAGCACCGTCTGAATCAGATGCGCGTCGGGACGTCCCTGCACCTTTGTCACCAGTTCCGCAAAATGGTGCGCCTCGGGACGCGCCCCGCCGCCCAGGCGCAGGCCGAGTTCAGCCAAAAACGCCCGCAGATCCTCGAGCTTGTCGGCACTGGGCCCCTCGTGCACCCGGTACAGGGCGACCATGCGCTGTTTTTCCAGGAAGCGCGCCGCCGCCACATTGGCGGAGATCATGCATTCCTCAATGAGCCGGTGGGCATCGTTGCGTACCACCGGCACGATACGTTCGATGCGCCGGTCCGGCCCGTATTCAATGCGTGTCTCGGTGGTTTCGAAGTCGATGGCACCGCGGGTTTCGCGCGCCTGACGCAGTGCCTGATACAGTGCGTAGAGTTCCTCCAGATGCGGCACCAGAGCGGCGTGGCGCTTGCGCAGGTCCGCATCGCCCTCCACCAACATCGCGGCCACCGCCTCGTAGGTCAGGCGCGCGTGGGAGCGCATCAACCCCTCGAAGAACCGCGAGCGCGTGACCTTGCCCTCGGTATCCACCTGGAGTTCACACACCATGCACAGCCGGTCCCGGTCGGGATTCAGGGAACACAGTCCGTTGGACAGTTGCTCCGGCAGCATCGGGATCACACGGTCCGGGAAATATACGGAGGTACCGCGCCGCCGCGCCTCCACGTCCAATGCGCTGCCGGGGCGCACGTACCAGGAGACGTCCGCGATGGCCACCAGTACACGCCAGCTGCGCCCGCGCCGTTCGCAGTAGACCGCATCGTCAAAATCGCGCGCATCGGCTCCGTCGATGGTTACCAGCGGCAGATCGCGCAGGTCCTCGCGTCCCTGCCGCGCCTCATCCGGCACCTGATCACCGAAGCGCGCCGCCTCCGCCAGCACCTCGGACGGCCAGTCCGCAGGAATGTCGTGGGCGTGGATGGCCATGTCCACTTCCATCCCCGGCGCCATGTGGTCGCCGAGGATCTCCGCCACCGCACCGATGGGCTGGGTACGCAGGGTCGGCTGCTCCATAATGCGCACCACCACGATCTGGCCGTGAATCGCGTCGCCCTGATGGTCCGGCGGGACCACGATGTGCTGGTGGATGCGCTTGTTGTCCGGCACCACGAAGCCGAGCCCCGACTCGCGGAAGAAGCGACCCACCACCGTTTCGGTGTTGCGCTCCAACACCTCCACCAGGGCGGCGACCCGCCGGCCGCGGCGGTCCACCTCCACGACCCGCATCACCGCGCGGTCCCCGTGCAACAGGGCGCGCATGTCGCGGGCCGGCACATAGAGATCCTCGCCACCGTCGTCCGGCACCAGGAACCCGAATCCATCGGGATGGGCAATCACCCGTCCACTGACCAGGTCGGCCTGATTCACCAGCAGGTAGTGTCTGCTGCGATTGCGGATCACCTGACCGTCACGCTCCATGGCACCCAAGCGCCGGCGCAAGGCCTCTCCGTCGCGCTCGTCCGTCAGCCCGAGTCCCTCGGCGAGTTCCTCCAAGCGCAGCGGCGCGGCCCGTTCGGCCATGTAGCTCAGGATGAACTCGCGGCTCGGGATCGGATGCTCGTACTTGTAGGCCTCGCGTTCCGCGAATGGATCCTGGCTTCGGCGGCGGCTAGCCATCCATGCTCCTTAATGGTTGAAAATCAGTTAAATGGTCCCGTTCATCGGGGCCGGTCCGGGATGCCCCCAGCATCTGGGGGTGGTTCATTGACAAGGATTTGCAGTCCCGGTAAAGTCCGCCTCTCGCAGCGGTGCCGCCCGGTTTCCCGATCACGGAACGGCACCGGTCCTGCCGAGGTGGCGAAATTGGTAGACGCGCTAGCTTCAGGTGCTAGTGGGGGCAACCCCGTGGAGGTTCAAGTCCTCTCCTCGGCACCATCCTTCTCGCAACAGTACTGAACGATCCTCCGTCCCCGCACTCACCGCCACCCGGATCACGCGAACGGGTGGCGCAGGATAATGGTCTCGCTGCGTTCCGGCCCGGTGGAGATGATGTCCACGGGCGTCTGCACGACTTCCTCGATGCGTTTCAGGTAGGCGCGCGCGTTGGCCGGCAGCCCGTCGTAGTGTTTAACCCCGACGGTCGATTCCTTCCAGCCCGGCACCTCCTCATAGATCGGCGTGCAATCGGCGAATGCCTCTGCGCCCACCGGCGGCGTGGCCCGGTCCGCGCCGCCGCATCGGTACCCCACACACAGGCGGATGGTATCCAACCCGTCCAACACATCCAGCTTGGTTATGCACAAACCCGATACGCTGTTGATCTGGATCGAACGGCGCAGCGCCACGGCATCGAACCAGCCGCAGCGGCGCGGTCGCCCGGTGGTCGCGCCAAATTCATGTCCGCGCCGCGCCAAGTGCTCGCCCATGGCGTCCATGAGCTCGGTGGGAAATGGGCCAGCACCGACCCGGGTCGTATACGCCTTGGTTATACCCAGAATATAGTCGAAATACCGCGGTCCGACACCGCTGCCGGTAGCCGCACCCCCCGCGGTAGTGTTGGAGGAGGTCACGAACGGATAGGTACCGTGGTCGATGTCCAGCAGGGTGCCCTGGGCGCCCTCGAAGAGCACCGACTCGCCACGCGCCTGGTAGCCGTAGAGGAGTTCGGGTACATCTGCCACCATGGGCCGGATCCGCTCCGCCAGTTCCAGGGTACCCTCCAGCACCTGCTGGAAATCCACCGGCTCGGTCTTGTAATAGTGCTGCAGCGCGAAATTGTGTGCATCCAGCACCTCGCCGAGCTTCGCGGCGAAGCGCTCACGGTGGAATATATCCCCCAGGCGCAGGGCGCGGCGCGCGACCTTGTCTTCATAAGCGGGGCCAATACCGCGACCGGTGGTACCAATGGCCGCCTTGCCGCGGGCGCGTTCCCGCGCATGGTCCAGGGCCACGTGGTAAGGCAGGATCAACGGACAGGCCTCGCTGATGCCCAGCCGTTCCTGCGCCGGAACGCCGTTGGCCTCCAGCATGTCGATCTCTTCCAGCAAGGCCTGAGGCGAAAGCACAACGCCGTTGCCGATCAGACACCGCACCCCCGCGCGCAGGATGCCGGAGGGGATCAGGTGCAGAACGGTTTTGTGTCCCTCGATCACCAGGGTGTGGCCGGCGTTGTGCCCACCCTGGAACCGCACCACGGCGGCGACCTGATCGGTGAGCAGGTCCACGACCTTGCCCTTGCCCTCGTCCCCCCACTGGGTGCCCACTACGACAACATTTCTACCCATGGTCCCCTTTCCCGGAATCCGATGAATCTCGTCGCCCCGCGCCGGTCGCGCCGGGACGGGATACTACGCCAAGAGCGGACGCGGGGCACCCCCCGCCGACGCCATTGGCGCTCCGAGCGGCTCAGCCGCCGCCGAGTTCCACGACCCAAACGCCGTCCCGCTTGACCAGCACCCGGTCACAACCCAGGTCCGCCGCTCCGCCGTGCTGTCCCGGCAGCGCGCCGATCACCCGCTCGCCCGCGGCGCGCAGTTCCCGCACCCGCGCCTGCAATCCCGGGGCGTCGCCCCAGGGCGCGAAGATGGCGCCCGGACCCTGCGGCTCCCCTGAAGTCTGGGCCATGGACATCAACTGCTGCAGATCAGCGCTGAAGCCGGTGGCCGCCCGCGCACGGCCGAACACCCGGCCGATGTCGTCATAACGCCCGCCGCGGGCCACCTCCTGGCCGCGGCCCGGGGTGAAGGCGGCGAATACCACCCCGGTCTGGTAGTGATAGCCACGCAACTCCGCCAGATCGAAGTACATGGGCAAATTGGGCCACCGGGTGCGCAGGGCGGTGGCAATGACGCGCAGTTCCCCGAGCGCCTCCAGGACGTCGGTACCGGCGCCGCGCAAGCCCTGCTCCGCCTCGGCGAGACACCCCTCGTCGCCGTTCCAACCGGCGAGGCCCGCGAGCATGCGCCGTTGTTCCGCGTCGATCCCGCAGCGCCCCAACTGCTCCCGGATTTCCGGCAGCGCCTTGCGCTGGAGCGCGTCGAACAAAGCAACCTCCTGTTCCGCGTCCAGCCCGGCCGCCCGGGCTAGGCCACGGAAGATGCCCACATGGCCAAGATCGACATGCACTTGGGACACGCCGGTGAGTTCCAGGGTCTCCAGCATCAGGCACAGGACCTCCACGTCGCTCTCGATCCCGGAGTGCCCGTAGAGCTCCACCCCGACCTGGAGCGGACTGCGCGGCCCACCCGGTTCCTCCGGCCGGGTGCGCAGCACCCGGTCCAGGTAGCACAGACGAGTGGGCGTATCCCGGTTCAGGCGATGGGCGTCGATGCGCGCCACCTGGGGCGTGATGTCCGCGCGCACGCCCATCAGCCGGCCGGTGAGCTGATCCGTCAACTTGAAGGTCTGGAGATCCAGATCGTTGCCGGTCCCGGTCAGCAGCGACTCCAGGTATTCGATCAGGGGCGGCATGACCCGCTCGTACCCCCAGCTCCGGTACAGATCCAGCAGCGCGCGGCTCAGCCGTTCCAGGCGTTCGGCCCAGGGCGGGAGCAATTCCTCGATGCCTTCCGGCAACAGCCAGCGGTCCTGGTCGGTCATGTGCTAGGGCCTGTTAACGCGATTGGACGGGTTGCTTACCGCACGAGGTACAGCAGCACTACACCCGACACCATGCTCACCAGAGCACCGATCCGCAGCACCCGGGCATCGAGCTGCGCTACCTGCAGCAAGGTCCGGCGCAGCGCTTCGGGATTGATGAAGGGCAGGATTCCTTCGATCACCAGCATCAGCGCGAACGCGGTGAGCAGATCATGCCACATGGATGGACCTCGAGGGCCACCGGGCACCAAAGCAAACCCGACACCGCAGCGAACCGGCGGGTCAGCGCTTGCCGCCGGCCTCGTTGAAGTAGCGGAACAGCTCGCCGTTGGGCTGCAGCACCAATAAATTATCCTTGTTCCCAAACACCTTCCGGTAGGTACGCAGGCTCCGGTAAAAGGCGTAAAACTCGGGATCCTGCTCGTAGGCCTTGGCATAGATCGCCGTGGCGGCCGCGTCACCGGCGCCGCGGGTCTCGTCGGCGTCCCGATTGGCCTCCGCCAGGATCACAGTGCGCTGACGATCGGCCTCGGCACGGATGCGTTCGGCCGCCTCCTGGCCACGGGAACGGAAGTCCCGGGCGACCCGTTCACGCTCGGCCTTCATGCGTTGGAACACCGACTGGCTGACTTCCTTGGGCAGATTGATCCGCTTGATACGTACGTCGACGATGGTGATCCCCAAGCCGGCGGCCTTCTCGTTGGCGAGCTGGGTCATGGCGCTCATGACCTGGGAACGCTCGCCCGATACCACGTCCTGGATGGTCCGCACGCCGAACTCGTCGCGCAACCCGTTCTTGATGATCTGATCCAGGCGTGCGGCAGCCTGCAATTCATCGCCACCAGTGGCCTTGTAGAACGTAGCCGGGTTACTGATCCGCCACATGACAAACGAGTCCACGATGACGTTCTTTTTCTCGCTGGTGAGCAGCCGCTCCGGCTGCGCATCGAGGGTCAGCAAACGTGCGTCGAATTTGCGCACCTTGTTGTAAAACGGGATCTTGAAGTGCAACCCCGGTTTGAGGTCGGTGCGCACAATCTCCCCGAGGCGGAACAACACCGCGCGTTGCCGCTGGTCCACGGTATATACGGAATTCATCGCCAGCACGACCAGCACCAGAACCAGGATCAGCCCAATGGCTTTCGACTGTCCCATCAGCGCACCTCCCGGCTACGAACATCGCGTCCGCGTGATTCGTCCGATGCCCCCTTTTTATGGGCGGATCCGTTGTCATCGGTACTAGAACCAGCGGCCGGCGGTGTCACGCTGGCGGCCCCAGGACGCGGAAGCCGGTCCAGGGGCAGATAAAACACGTTGTTGCCGCTCTTCACGTCCAACAATACCTTGGTGGAATTTCCGAGCACCGACTGCATAGTATCCAAATAGAGACGCTCGCGGGTCACCGCCGGGGCCTTGCGGTAAGCCTTCAGCATCTGCAGGAAGCGGCTGGCGCGCCCGGTCGCCTCTGCCACCACGCTTGCCTTGTACCCCTCGGCGTCCTGACGGCGTCGCGCCGCCTCGCCGCGTGCCACCGGAATGATCCCGTTGGCGTAGGCCTCCGCCTCGTTCTTGTAGCGCTGCTCGTCCTCGCGCGCCTTGATCGCGTCGTCAAACGCGGATTTCACCTGGTCCGGCGGCTGCGCATAGGGCATGTTCACACTGGTGACCTCCAGCCCCGTGCCGTAGTGGTCCAGGATGCGCTGAATCAGGGTCTCGGTCTTCGCCACCACTTGGCTGCGTCCAGTGGTGATCACAAAGTCCATGGTGCTCCTGCCCACCGCTTCGCGCAGGGCACTCTCGGCGACTTGCTGCAGGACGACATCCGGATCGCGCACATTGAACAGATAGTCGCGTGCGTCCTTGACCCGGTACTGCACCTCCAACTCCACATCGACGATGTTCTCATCCTGGGTGAGCATCAGTGCCTTCTGGCCACCCAGTCCCGCGTCGCTCCCCCCCTCGCCCGCCCGCGAACCGAGCTGCGCGGTGCGAATACGCGCCACGTTGACCTTGTCGACCTGCTCGATGGGGTAGGGAATATGCCAGTGGGGACCCGGCATAGTGGTGGTCACATACTTGCCGAAACGTAGCACCACGCCGCGCTCCGCCTGGTCCACGATATAGATCCCGGACAGGGCCCACAGGGCGAGCAGTACCAGCAGCAGGAAACCAAAGCTGAACGAACTCCCGAGCCGCGTCGACGCACTCCCACCGCCACTGCTCCCGCCGCCAGAACGCCGGCCACCGAACAGGGCGCCGAGACGCCGCTGCAGCTTGCGGATCACTTCGTCGAGGTCGGGGGGGCCATGATCGCCACGATTGCCCCAGGGATCCTTGCCGCCGCCGGGCTCATTCCACGCCATGGGTCACTCCAAGGTCAATCCGCGTCCGGGGATAGGGCGATGCCGTCAGGAACGGTCAACGGGAAAGGGGCATTTTAGGAGGCAAGTGCCGCGCCCGCAAGGAATTCGGGTCCCGGGAGCAATTTGCCGGCGATTTCATCCTCACCGCGCAGCGCGGCCAGTTCCCGCAGCGGCAGCCGAATCTCCAGGAGCCAGGCCCCGTCGGACCCGATCCGCTCGCTGCGCACGGCGCCGAGGGCGTAGAGGCGGGCCCGCAGGCGCCCGGCGTAGGACGGCAGACGCAGCGGACCCTCGAAGGAACGCCGGTGGAGATGCTCGGCGATCGCCCCGCGCAACAGGTCCAGCCCGGCGCCGGTTACCGCCGAGAGCCAGACGCGCCGCACCCGTCCTTCGGCATCACGCTCCAAACGTGGCGCTGCCCCCCCCAGATCGATCTTGTTGTAGACCTCGATCTGGGGCAACTCACCGGCACCGATCTCCTCCAGCACCCGGTTGACCTGTTCCACGCAGGAATCGCGCTCCTCGTGGCCGGCATCGATGACGTGGAGCAGCAGCGTGGCGTCGCGGGTCTCCTCCAGCGTGGACCGGAATGCCGCCACCAGGTCATGGGGAAGGTGGCGAATGAAACCGACGGTGTCCGCCAGTACCGCGGGCGCGCCCGCGGGAAGTTCCAAGCGCCGGAGGGTGGGGTCGAGGGTCGCGAACAATTGATCCGCTGCAAACACACCGGCCCCGGTCAGCCGATTGAACAAGGTGGATTTACCAGCGTTGGTATAGCCAACTAAAGAAACGGTCGGTACCTCGGCACGGAGGCGCGCCCGCCGGCCCTGGGCCCGCTGGCGCTGCAGCTTGTGCAGGCGCTGTCCGAGGGCCTTGATGCGGACACCGATCAGGCGGCGGTCAGTCTCCAGCTGCGTCTCGCCCGGACCGCGCAGCCCAATGCCACCCTTCTGCCGTTCCAAGTGAGTCCAACCCCGCACTAGCCGGGTGGACAAGTGCTGAAGCTGGGCCAGTTCCACCTGGAGCTTGCCTTCGAAGGAATGGGCGCGCTGCGCGAAGATATCCAGGATGAGCCCGGTCCGGTCCAGCACCCGGCACTTCAGCAGGGCCTCCAGATTGCGCTCCTGACTAGGGCTCAGTGCATGATTGAACAACACCACGTCCGCGCCGGTATCGCGCACGCAGCCGCGGATCTCTTCTGCCTTGCCGCTGCCCACAAAATAGCGGGGATCCGGCGCACTGCGGCTGGCCGTGATCACAGCCACCGTCCGCGCCCCAGCGGAGGCAGCCAATTCCTTGAACTCCTGGAGCTGCTCGCGATCCTGCTCGGCCCGCAGCTCCAGATGCACGAGCACGGCGGACTCGCCGCGCTGCGGCCGGTCAAACAACAGTCCCACCACTCCCGCTGACGTTCATTCGAACCTCAAGCGTTGCCAGGCTCCGGCGGGGCGTTGTCGTCAGCGTCAACGCTCGCGAACTTCACGTTGCGTGACGGCACCACCGTGGAGATGGCGTGTTTGTACACCATCTGGCTGACGCTATTCTTCAAAAGGACCACGAATTGGTCAAAAGACTCGATCTGCCCCTGAAGCTTGATCCCATTCACCAGATAAATGGACACGGGCACTCGACTCTTGCGCAAGGCATTGAGGAAAGGCTCTTGCAATGACTGCCCTCTAGCCATGTGGGTTCTCCTTTTATCGTTCTCTACATTCGTCAATTTCTGTCGCTCCCGTGGTCACGGAGACGTCCATAAAATTGTAGCATACCCGCGGGTTAGACTACCCCAGAATCTTTCTCTCACGTAACGCATTCAACAACTTGTCCAGCCGATCCGCAGACAGGCTGTCCACCACTACGGCGTCGTCCTGGCCCCGGAGCCAAGTGAGCTGACGCTTGGCGAGCTGGCGTGTGGCCACCACCGCGCGGCAGGTCATCTCGGCGTGAGTAAGCCGTCCTTCCAAGTATTCCCAGACCTGCCGGTAGCCGACCGCCCGCAAGGCGGGCCGATTCAAGTCCAGATCACCGCGCCGGCGCAACTGTTCCACTTCGTCCGTAAACCCCCCCCGCAACATGGCGTGAAAACGCGCATCGATGATCTGGTGCAACGCGCCGCGGTCGGAAGGCGCCAGCGCGACCTTGACCACGGGCAGACCCAGTATTGGAACCACGCGGCGCGCCTGGAGTTCCGTAAGGGGGGTGCCGGTGAGCGCATGCACCTCCAGGGCGCGCTGGATCCGTTGCGGGTCGTTAGGATGGATGCGGTGCGCCGCGCGTGGATCCACCTGTTCCAGCCGGCGGTGGAGTGCGCCCCAGCCGTGCTCCCGGGCCTGGCCCTCGATCCGGGCCCGGGTCGCCGGGTCCGCTGCGGGCAGTTCCGCCAATCCGAACTGGAGGGCGTGGAAATACAGCATGGTGCCCCCAACCAGAAGCGGGATACGGCCCGCGCGACGGATGGCGCGGATCTCGTGCGCAGCATCAAGGCAGAAGCGCCCGGCGGAGTAGGCCTGAGCCGGGTCCAGGATATCGATCAGCCGGTGCGGTACTATCCCCAGGATATCGGGGCCGGGCTTCGCGGTGCCGATGTCCATTCCCCGATACACCTGAGCCGAATCCACACTGATGATGTCGCAGGGCAGGCGGCGCGCCAGCTCCACCGCCAGGGCGGTCTTGCCGGTGGCGGTGGGCCCCATCAGAAACAGCACCGGGGGCGCGTCGGACAAAGCGGTGGGTAGGGACAAGGTTGGGTCTCGTGTACCAGGTGGCGATGACTATCGCGGGTATGGGCCGGTGCGCCCAGAACGGCCTCGGTTTACCGGCCGCGCAGGAATAATCGATCCAATTCCGCCAACGGCACTTCGACCCAAGTGGGTCGCCCGTGATTGCACTGCCCGGCACGCTCGGTGCGCTCCATGTCGCGCAGCAGGGCGTTCATTTCGGGGAGCGTAAGGCGCCGGTGGGCACGCACCGCGCCGTGGCAAGCCATGGTGGACAGCAGGGCATCCCGCAGCGCCTCGACCCGCCGGGTGGTCCCATGAACCGCGAGATCCGCGAGCACGTCCCCCACCAGGGCGGCGACGTCGGTATCCGCCAACAGCGCCGGTACCCCGCGCACCCGCACGGTCCCCGGTCCAAGACGGTCCAGTTCCAGCCCGAATCCGGCCAAGGCGTCCCGATGCGCCTCGGCCAGTTCCGCCTCCACCTCCCGGACCGACACCGTTACCGGTACCAGCAGCGGTTGCACCTGAGGGCCGGCCTCCTCGCAGTCCGTCTTCAACCGCTCGTAGGTGATGCGCTCGTGGGCCGCGTGCATGTCCACCAGCACCAAGCCGTGGGCGTTCTCGGCCAGCACATAGATCCCATGTAGTTGGGCGATGGCAAAGCCCAAGGGTGGGATGAGTTCCGGCGCGGGCGTAAGCGCAGACGCGGGCGCCGCCCGCGCCGGCGCGGCGGGATGCAGCGCGCCGTAGGTCTCCACCGCCTCCGCAACCGCCAGGGACATCGCGCCCTGGTGCGGCGTCCGGGACACCCAGTCCCCGCTACGCGGCGCACCGCCCAGGGCGGGCGCGGACGGCGGCGCATCCGCCGGACGCAAATCCGCCAGCGCCTTGTGCAGGCTGCGAAACAGGAAGTCATGGACCAGCCGCGCATCCCGGAACCGCACTTCCAGCTTGGTGGGGTGTGCATTGACGTCCACCAGCGCCGGATCCAGCTCCAGGTAGAGCACAAAGGCCGGGTGGCGCCCATGGTATAACACGTCGGTGTAGGCTTGGCGCACCGCGTGGGAGATCATCCGATCGCGCACCACGCGCCCATTGACAAAGAAATACTGCAAGTCGCCCTGCGCCCGGGAGAAGGTGGGCAGACCCATCCACCCCGAAAGCCCGAGGCCCGCCGCGCCGAAGTCCACGTGCACCGCGTGCTCAATGAAGCCCGCCCCGCACAGCTCGGCCACCCGCCGCTCCTGATCCGCACGCCCCACGGCGGCGTGCAACAAACGCTCGGGCTGCTGGTTGTGCCGCCACCGGAACGCCACATCGAAGCGGCTCAGTGCGATGCGCCGCACCACCTCATCCAGGTGTCCGGATTCAGTGCGTTCGGTGCGCAGGAATTTGCGCCGCGCCGGGACATTGAAGAACAGGTCCCGCACCTCCACGGTGGTGCCCACCGGATGGGGCGCCGGCGCGGGTTCGGACTGCAGCTCCCGTCCATCGCCGCACAAGGCGTAGCCGAGTTCCGAGTCCGCCACCCGGGAAGTGATCAACAGGCGCGCGACCGACGCAATGCTCGGTAGCGCCTCGCCGCGGAAGCCGAGGCTGGCCACCCGCTCCAGGTCCTCCAGGGTGGCGATCTTGCTGGTGGCGTGGCGGGCCAGGGCCAGCGCCAAGTCCTCGCGCCCGATCCCGGTCCCGTCGTCCCGCACCCGAAGCAGGCGCACCCCACCCGCTTCCACATCCAGGTGGATGTGCCGCGCGCCGGCATCGAGGCTGTTCTCGAGCAACTCCTTCACCACCGACGCGGGGCGTTCGATCACCTCGCCGGCGGCGATCTGGTTCACCAGTTGGGGTGGCAGGTGGTGTATGCGCATGGGACGCCCGGCTGGCGGATCCGGTCGCGGCCGGAGACCGGCGCCCGGGGCGGGCGCGGCCGGTTCCATTCTGCCACCGAACGGCGCCTCCCGCACCCGCCGGGGCGCCGGATGCGCGTCCAAGGGCCGGCGAGGACCGGCTAGCCGTCGCCCCCGATGGGGATGCGCAACACCTCGCCCACCTGAACCTGGTCGTTGTTCAACCCGTTGGCCACGCGCAGCCGCTGGATCGTGACCTGATAGCGTTGCGCGATGACCGATAGGGTCTCCCCCGGCGTGATCACGTGCTCCCGATTGGCGAAGCGGGTCCCGCTCGGCGCACGCTGAACAAAGTAGCGGCGGATCCCGTGCAGCACTGCCCGCGCGATACGCATCTGGTAGCGCGGGCTACGCAGCTCGCGCTCTTCGCGCGGATTGGAGATGAAGGCAGTCTCCACCAACATAGAGGGCACGTCCGGGGACTTGAGCACCATGAACCCCGCCTGCTCCACCCGCCGGCGATGCACGCGACCCACTTGTTCCAATTGTCCCAACACGTCGCGCGCCGCCTGCATACTCGCCTCCAGGGTGGCGCTCTGCGACAGATCGAGCAGCACCGAGGCCAGCATATGGCCCTTGTCCTCGAGATCCACGCCTCCCACCCGGTCCGACGCGTTCTCGCTGCGCGCCAACCAGCGCGCCGCCTCGCTGCTGGCCCCCCGTTGCGACAGGATATATACCGAAGCGCCGCGCGCCTGACGATTGCGATAGGCGTCGGCGTGCAGGGAAATGAACAGGTCCGCCTTGGCACGACGTGCCATATCCATGCGCTCGCGCAATCCGATGTAATAATCGCCAGTGCGGGTCATCACCGCGCGCATACCGGGCTGGCGATCGATGAGCGCGGCGAGCTTGCGGGCGATGGCCAGGGTGACGTTCTTCTCCTCGGTGCCACCGGGACCGCGTGCCCCCGGGTCCTCACCGCCATGACCCGCATCCACCGCGACGATCACGTCGCGCGGCGCACCACCGCGCTTCGGCGCCGTGATCACCGCGCGCGCCGGCCGTGCGGGCCCGTTGTAGAGATCCACCACCAGGCGGTAGCCGTAGGGAGGGCTTGGAGATAGCAGGAAACTGCGCGGGCGGACTGCGGACTTTACTTCCAGCACCACCCGCAGGTCGGTACCGTGGCGCGGCGCGCTGCGCACCCGGGTGACGACGCCTTCCGGCGCCCTGGGAGACGCGAATCCAGGCGCGCGCCGCGCGTTCTTGAGATCCAGTACCACGCGATCGGGGTGCTTCAGCGTGAACAGACTGTGGTCTACCGGTCCGCTGACCGGAAATACCACCCGGGTATGGTCTGGCGCCGCCCATAGGCGCGCACCCGCAACCGACACGCCTCCAGCGAATGCGGGAGGCGTCAGCACGATGCTCAGGGCTGCTGCAATCCAACGCATGTGGGAACACCCGGCCAACGGCCTACTAATGTAGCCGCATCCGCCGGATAATTTCAAGTTTTTTTATTTATATCGTTAGGATACGAGCTTTATCTACGCGATAACCTTAGAAACAACCTCGAACCTATGGCCGTCACTGGCACAGATGATCGAGGACCCCTTGACCCGCGGGGCTCTGGGCCGTGACGGTGACCTGGCGTCCCGGCGACCGGTAGGCCAGATGCAGGGTCAGGTCGCCGGCGGGCAGGGCCGCTCCCGCCCGCTCCGGCCACTCCACCAGGCACACCGCCTCCCCATCCAGCAGGTCTCGAAGCCCCAGGAATTCCAGCTCCTCCGGATCCGCCACGCGATAGAGATCCAGGTGATACACACGGTGCCTGCCGATCTCGTAGGGCTCCACCAGGGTATAGGTGGGACTGCGCACCGGCCCAGCGTGGCCCAGGGCCGCCAGAAAGCCACGCGTCAGCGTGGTCTTGCCGGTGCCGAGTTCCCCAGTGAGCCGGATCAGCAGTCCGGGACCGCAGGCCACCGCCAGGGCCGCGCCCAGCGCACCCATGGCCTCCGGCGTGGCGATCACGCGCTCCATGGAAACGCGTCCGGGTTGGCAAGACGGTGCAGTTCCGGCAAGAGATCGGTAGCCATGAGCCCGCGCTCGCCGCGCGCCCGGGCCGCCGCGTCCCCCGCAGTGCCGTGCAGAAACACACCCAGCTCCGCGGCGTCAGCCGGACCGATCCCTTGCGCGCGCAGGCCCGCGATCACGCCGGTGAGCATGTCGCCCATCCCGCCACTGGCCATCCCCGGATTGCCCACCTCCGCCACCCGGGACGCGTCATCACCACTGCCGTGGATCAAGGTGCCTGCGCCCTTGAGCACCACCACCCCGCCGTAGCGCCCAGTGATGGCCTGCGCCGCCGCATACCGGTCGTTCTGCACCTGCGCTGTCGGGGTCCCCAATAGCCGCGCCGCCTCCCCGGGGTGGGGCGTGAGCACCCAGTCCGCGCGCGTCGCCGGTTCCTCTGCCAGCCGGTTCAGCGCGTCCGCGTCCACCACCAGGGGAACGGCGGATTCCAACACCGCGGCCAACAGCTCCGCGCCCCAGGGACCACGGCCCAGGCCGGGGCCGATGGCCACCACCGTGGCGCCACGCAACAGCGGCGCAAGTTGTCCACGGCCCTCAATCCCGTGCACCATCAACTCCGGGTACCGGGCGCCGAGGGCCACGGCGTGCTCCGGACGGGTCGCCACGCTGACCAGACCCGCGCCCACCCGCGCCGCGGCCATCGCGGCCATGCACGCGGCGCCGGCCATCCCTTGATCACCGCCCACGATCAGCACCTGGCCGAAACGCCCCTTGTGGGCGGCGCGCCCGCGCCGGGGCAACCGCCGCGCCAACGCGGCCGGGTCCAGACGCAGGGCGCAGGGTGCCACCTGACGATAGGCATCCGCGGGGATCCCCAGTCCGTCGAAGTGCAGTGCCCCGCAGTACTCCGGACCCGCGCCGGTATAAAGCCCCGCCTTGCGCCCGATGAAGGTCACCGTGGCGGCGGCGCGCACCGCAACCCCCAGGGGCGCGCCGGTATCGGCGTGCAGGCCCGAAGGAATGTCTACCGCCACCACCGGTACCCCCGCCCCATTGATGGCCTCCACCGCGGCACGCCATTCCCCCTGCACCTCGCGCTCCAGGCCGGTGCCGAAAACGGCATCGACGATCAGATCCACCCCTCCCAGCGCTTGGGCCTCGAACCGGTGCAGGGTGCCGTTCGCGGACTGGTAGTCGCGCCGCGCGGTGGCCGCGTCGCCCTGAATCCGGGCCGGGTCCGCCCGCTCCAGGACCTGCACGTCCCAGCCCGCTTGGCATGCGCACCGCGCCACCACGTAGCCGTCCCCGCCGTTGTTGCCGGCGCCACACACTACCGCCAGACGCCGCGCCTGGGGCCAGCGCCCCCGGAGCACGGCGAACACCGCCTCCCCGGCCCGCGTCATCAGCGTATAACCGGCGATGCCGTGCTCCTGAATGGCGATGCGGTCCAGTTCCCGCACCTGGGCGGCGCGGTACAGGCATCGGTCGGGATCAAAGGTCTCCATGGCCTACCTGCGCAGATTATGGATCGCGAAACGCAGTGGCAACCGAGCCCGGCGGCTTGGGTTCCCACGCCCCGGCGTCGCGTCCACAATAGGGGCCGCAACGCATACCACTCTGGAACATAGCGTGAACCCCCCAACGAAATCCATCACTGCTCGTGTACCACCCGCGAACCTGGACCCCGCCGCCCTCGTCGCGGACATCCGGCGGTGGGGACGGGAGCTGGGATTCGAGGCCGTCGGCATCACCAACACCGACCTCGCCGCGGCGGAGACACGGCTGTTGAACTGGCTCGCCCAGGAGCGCCACGGCGAGATGGGCTACATGGCGCGCCACGGCGTGCGGCGCAGCCGCCCCGGGGACCTGTTGCCGGGGACCCTGCGGGTGATCTCCGCGCGTATGGCGTACTGGCCACCCGCGGGCGCCGATCCGGAAGCGGTACTGGCGGACCCCACGCGCGGCTATGTGTCGCGCTACGCCCTGGGGCGTGACTACCACAAGGTGCTGCGCCGGCGCCTGCAACTCCTGGCGGAGCGCATCGCCGTGGTCACCGGTCCATTCGGATACCGGGCGTTCGTGGACAGCGCGCCGGTGCTGGAGAAGGCCCTGGCCGAGAAGGCGGGGCTGGGCTGGATCGGCAAACACACCAACCTGCTCGCCACCCACACCGGATCCTGGTTCTTCCTGGGGGAACTGTACACCGACCTGCCGCTGCCGGTGGACACCCCCGCCACCGCGCACTGCGGCACCTGCCAGGCGTGCATCGACGCCTGTCCCACTGGGGCCATCGTCGCCCCCTATCAACTCGACGCGCGGCGCTGCATCGCCTATCTCACCATCGAGTTGCACGGTGCGATACCGGTGGAACTGCGCGCACCGATCGGCAACCGCATCTACGGCTGCGACGACTGCCAACTGGTGTGCCCGTGGAACCGCTATGCGCGCCCGACCCCGGAGACCGATTTTCTGCCGCGCCACGGTCTCGACGCCGCCGGCCTCACCGCGCTGTTCGCCTGGACTGAGGCCGAGTTCCTGGAGCGCACCGAGGGCAGCCCGATTCGGCGCATCGGCCACGAGCGCTGGCTACGCAACGTGGCCGTCGCCCTGGGCAACGCCCCCGGCACCCCGGAAGTGGTGGCGGCCCTCGGCGCCCGTGCCGATCATCCTTCCGCACTGGTGCGCGAGCACGTGGCCTGGGCGCTGGACCGCCACCGGGTAGCGCGGGACTGAACTCAGAAGTCGCGGTCGATCTTAAAGGTGTTGAAGATCACATCCACCGCCAGGTTGCGGGCCCCGTGCGCGACCGCGTCGAAGATCTCGCCGTCGCGCCAACCCAGCGCGCGCACGCGATCCAGATCGGCGGCCTGCACCTCGAGCGGCGTATGGACCGCCTTCAGCACCAGGTTCAGCATCGCGCGGTCCTTCTCCTCCAACGGCGCATTGGCAGGATCGCGCTTCACCGCGGCGATCTGATCCGCGCTCAGCCCGCAGACCTCCATCAGCATCGCGGCGTTGAATCCGACGCAATACTCGCAGCGGTTTTCCTGCGAGACCAGCATCCGGATCATGGCCAGCAGCGGGAAACCGAGGGTCGGGTGGTTGCGGTAGTACTGGATCGACTCCCATTGCTGCTCGAGGAGCGTCGGGCTGGCGCTGAACACCGCCATGGCGTTGGGCACCCGCCCGAAGGCCTTTTCGATCTGGGCGTAGGTGGCCCGCACCCGGGCCGAGGGAGACTTGGAATCTTCGGTTTGGATCAGACTCATGGCACGACTCCTTCGATGTACGTGGATAAGACGAAAATCGCCTGGTTACATACCAACTTCCCGGTATTTACTTAGGCCTGAAAATGACCGTCCCGGTCACGGCGTCATCAACAGCCCCCGCACATACCCCTCCAACTGACGCAGGCACCCCGTCAACGCGGGTACCGACTGGAGGTTCTTGCAGACCCCGAAACAACCTTCCCAGGCCGCGGTGATGAACAGGGCCGCTTCCCGGCAATCCACCCCGGCGCGCAGCTGCCCCTGGGCCTGCCCGCGCCGCAGGGCACTCTCCACCGCAGCGGTCCAATCCTCCAGCACCCGGGTCAATCGCGCCCGGAACTGCGGGTCGACCGGACTCATCTCCTGCATCAGATTGTTGAGCGGGCATCCAAGCCGTACCGTGGCCGGGCTCGCATCCGCCGCCCGCGCCCGGATCAGCGCCAACAGCGTCCCGATCGGATCCGCACCCTGCCGCAACGGCGTGAACAGGATCGCGTCCAGGCGCTCGTGGATCACCTCGTCCACCACCGCGAGACCCAGTTCCTGCTTGGTCGGGAAGTGGTGGTACAGGGCCCCCTTGGTCAGCCCAGTACCCTCCAGGATCCGCGTCAGGCTGGCACCCTGAAACCCCTGCTGGTGGATCTCCGCAAAGGCGGCCTCCAGAAGGCGGGAGCGTGTGTGATCGGGTTGGCGGGTGACCATGGGCGCTATCATACCGGTCGGTATGCTTGTGTCAAGCCCTAATCCGATCCGAAACCGGGCGCCGCACCCGACGCTCGCGGACCTCAGGTACAATTCTTGGACTTGTTTGGGGATCTGGGGGGGGGGACTGGGACAGCGTTATTTTTCACACCACGAACAAATCGAGAAAAAACGAGATTCCGGCACAGATAAATACATCGGTTTCCGCCAATTCTCAGT
This sequence comes from Chromatiales bacterium 21-64-14, assembly GCA_002255365.1. Classification (NCBI taxonomy): domain Bacteria; kingdom Pseudomonadati; phylum Pseudomonadota; class Gammaproteobacteria; order Chromatiales; species Chromatiales bacterium 21-64-14. The sequence continues at coordinate 116,132 of NCBI01000004.1, read as the reverse complement.
GAGACATGGTTGTGCAATTAGGTCTTGAGGATATCGAAGCCGCTGCCCGCATCGTCTATGCGGACATGGCGCCTACACCGCAATACTGTTGGCCGCTGCTCTGCGATCGGTTGGGCACCGAAGTTTGGGTGAAACATGAGAACCATACTCCTGTGGGTGCCTTCAAGATCCGCGGCGGGCTGGTCTACTTCGCGCACCTTGCGCGGCATGGAAAGGCACCCAGTGGGGTGATCAGCGCGACCCGCGGGAATCATGGGCAATCCGTCGCGTTCGCTGCGCGCCGCTACGGGATCCCGGTCACTATCGTCGTCCCCCATGGCAACAGCATAGGAAAAAACGCCGCGATGTGCGCGCTTGGCGTTGAGCTGATCGAGCACGGCGACGATTTCCAGTCCGCGCGCGAGCACGCAGAGCTGCTGGCCGGCGAGCGGGCGCTACATATGGTGCCAGCGCTGCACCCGCTGTTGGTTACCGGCGTAGCCACCTACAGCCTGGAACTGTTGACGGCGGTCACCGATATCGATGTGGTCTACGTGCCCATCGGGCTGGGCTCCGGCATTTGCGCAATGGTCGCCGCCCGGGACGCGCTGGGTCTACGGACCAAGGTCGTCGGAGTGGTATCCGCTCACGCCCCCGCCTATGCCGAATCCTTCCATGCCAGACGCATGATCGAGCGTCCGGCCACTACCCGGCTCGCCGATGGCATGGCCTGTCGGACCCCGGATCCGGCCGCGTTGGAGGTGATCTGGAACGGCGTCGACCGCGTAGTTCAGGTCACGGATGACGAAATCGCAGCAGCTATGCGTATGTTGTTTGAGTGCACGCACAACGTTTGCGAAGGCGCGGGCGCGGCCGCGGTTGCGGCAGCCGCGCAGGACCGGCCCCGGATCGCCGGTCGCAAAGTCGCCGTAGTCGTATCGGGCGGCAATGTTGACCGGGAGATCTTTGCGGCCATCCTCAGCAACGACCGTTTTGGCGGAACTTGAGCGGAGGGTCGGAAACTCGATTGGTCCCTGCTCGCCTTCTAATCCCTACCCAAGCACGGCCGCGTGAATCACGCCATTACCCAGCTGCTCCGCGCGCAAGAGGCTGCCCTCTACAACCAACCGTACCGACGTCAGCAAGACGGGCGCGCGCCCGAAGCATCAAACTACCGGTCTCGCCCCAGCCACCAAGCCCGGTCTCGTGTGGTCAGTCGGGTCTGGCCCTATGGTCCCGCTTCGCAGTGCGGTATCCGCGCCTGCTGTCCCCTCATGCATTGATCCCGCAACTCGCCCATAGTTAAATGGCACCATCCCGATCTGGTGTCCACGGGCAGTCATTTATCAGGAAACATTGATATGGGCCAAAAATACGCTGAGATCCCAGATAAGCTTCGACTGTTTATCGAAGATCAGAAGATCTTCTTCGTCGGTACCGCGGCCGCGGACGGCCGGGTGAATATCTCACCGAAAGGGATGGACTCGCTCCGGATCCTGGATCCGAACCGTGTGGTGTGGCTGAGCGTTACCGGCAGCGGCAATGAGACCTCTGCTCACGTACAGGAAAACCCACGGATGACCATGATGTTCGCCGCCTTCGAAGGCAATCCGATGATTCTGCGTGTTTACGGAAGCGCACGGGTGATCCATAAAACTGACCAGGATTGGGGCGGCCTGTTTTCTCTGTTCGATCCTATCCCCGGCGCACGGCAGATCTTCGACCTTGCGGTCGATCTGGTGCAGACGTCCTGCGGGATGGGGGTTCCGTTTTTTGATTACGCCGGGGAGCGCGAACAGTTGAGGGACTGGGCCGTAAAAAAGGGCGCGGAAGGTATAGAGGAATATTGGAAGCAAAAGAATCAGGCCAGCATCGATGGGAAGCCAACCAATATCGTCGAAAAAAATATCTGAGGCCCGGCTCCCGGATCTAAATCGTGCCCCACCCCAGAGGAGAACGCCGAGGCCGCCATTGATAGTCTCGCCGCCTGTAGTACCAAAAATCTTGATGGGCGGAAGTCGCTCACCGTGAGTGCATTTAAAGATGGACAAGAACCGACTCGAAGCATTCAGCGACGGCGTGATTGCGATCATCATCACAATCATGGTGCTCGAAATGAAGGTCCCTCATGGCGACGCCTTTGAAGCGCTCTCGCCATTGATTCCGGTGTTCTTTAGCTATGTGTTGAGCTTTGTCTACCTCGGTATTTATTGGAACAACCATCACCACATGCTGAAGACCTGCCGCAAGGTCACCGGTCCGATGTTGTGGGCCAACATACACCTGCTGTTCTGGCTATCCCTCATCCCATTCGCTACCGGCTGGATGGGGGAGAATCATTTCGCCAAGGTACCATGCGTCGTCTATGGCGTGATCTTACTCTTGGCGGCGATCGCGTACTGGATACTGCAGGCCAAAATTATTGCGTCGCAGGGCGGTAGCTCGATACTAAAAGAGGCCATCGGAAGCGATTGGAAGGGCAAATTGTCGCCGGCGTTGTACGTAGTTGCTATTGTCGCGGCCTTTTGGACGCAGTGGATTTCGGTCGCCCTGTATGTCATTGTCGCACTGATGTGGCTGATTCCGGATCGACGCATTGAACGCGTGTTGCTCGAAAAGAATCCATAGCACTATGGTCGAGCGGATACCTGGCGAATCGCCACCGTCCCGAACGGCGGGTTTGATACGCCGATGTGCGCGTCAACAAATGCAGAGGACACCATGGACATCCGATATGGGATCAATACGCCGGTATCGGCGGACCAGTTCATCGAATTGCTGCGCAGCTCCACGCTGGCGGAACGCCGCCCCGTTGAAGACCGGGCGTGCATGGAAGGCATGGTGAACGGCTCGTCGGAATCGCCCGCTCGATGACGGATTTCCATTACGCCTGCTATCTCTCGGATCTTGCAGTCGATCAAGAGCATCAAGGCCGCGGCATCGGGAAGCGGTTGCAAGCCATTACGCAGGAGCAACTGGGGCCAAGGTGCAAGCTGATATTGGTCGCAGCGCCCGCCGCCAATTCCTATTACGAACGACTTGGGTTTGCCCACAATCCGCGCTGCTGGGTGCTCGACCGTGAGGGGCGCATCCGCGGGTAGCCGGGGGCTCGAGGCAGCCGTGCGCGCTGCGCTGCACGGGTCCGGACCACCATAGCCTCGGGTCGAACCGGTAACGGAATCGGCCCGGGTCCCGCCGACCGTTGCGACTACTGTCCTTGATGATCCCGATAATACTGGATCAGCGCCCGCGTGGAAGCGTCGTGGGCCCCTACCGGCGCGCCCGGCGCCAGTTCCGGCAGGATCGCCTTGGCCAGTTGCTTGCCCAACTCCACGCCCCATTGATCGAACGAGTTGATCCCCCAGATCACGCCCTGCACGAAGATCTTGTGCTCGTAGAGGGCGATCAGGGTGCCGAGGCTGCGCGGCGTGAGTTTGCGGAACAGGATAGAGTTGGTGGGCCGGTTGCCGGGAAAGACCTTGTGGGGCAGCAGGCGCGTCAGGGCGCGGCCGGACAGCCCCTGCTCTTCCAGCTCGGCGCGCGCCTCCGCCTCGGTCTTGCCGCGCATCAACGCCTCGGTCTGGGCGAAGAAGTTCGACAGCAGGATGCGATGATGCTCGCCCATGGGGTTGTGTGTCTCCATCGGGGCGATGAAGTCCGCGGTCACCAGTTCGGTGCCTTGGTGGATGAGCTGGTAGAAGGCGTGCTGGCCATTGGTGCCGGGCTCGCCCCACAGGATCGGGCCGGTCTGATAAGCCACCGGGCGTCCCTCGCGGGTGACGCGTTTGCCGTTGCTCTCCATGTCGCCTTGCTGGAAGTAGGCCGGGAAGCGGTGCAGGTATTGATCATAGGGCAACAGGGCGTGGGTCTGGGCCCCGAAGAAATCGCCGTACCAGACGCCCAGCACCCCGAGTATCACCGGCAGATTGCGTTCCAGCGGCGTGGCGCGGAAGTGTTCATCCATCCGGTGCGCGCCGTCCAGCAGCTCTTCGAACCGGTCCATGCCGACGTAGAGCGCGATGGAAAGCCCGATGGCGGACCACAGGGAGTAGCGTCCCCCGACCCAATCCCAGAATTCGAACATGTTCTCGGGGTCGATGCCGAACGCGCTCACCGCCTCCCGGTTGGTCGACACCGCCACGAAATGGCGCGCGATGCCGGCCTCGTCCCCGGTGTGCTCCAGAAACCAGCGCCGCGCGCTATGGGCGTTGATCAAGGTCTCCTGGGTGGTGAAGGTCTTGGAGGCCACCACGAACAGCGTGGTCTCCGCGCGCAGCCCCTTCAGGGTCTCCGCCAAATGGGTGCCGTCCACGTTGGAGACGAAGTGCGCGGTAATGGGCCCCCCATAGGGCCGCAGCGCCTCGGTCACCATCAACGGGCCGAGGTCGGAGCCGCCGATACCGATGTTGACCACGTCGGTGATGGCCGCGCCGGTACAGCCGCGCCACTGGGCCGCGCGCACCGCCTCGGTGAAACGGCGCATGTGGGCGAGCACCGCGTTGACCTCGGGCATGACGTCGGCACCGTCCACGCGGATCGGTCGGTTGGAACGGTTGCGCAGCGCCACGTGCAGCACCGCGCGGCCCTCGGTGGTGTTGATCTTCTCGCCGGTGAACATCCGTTCGATCCAGCGCGGCAGCTCCCGCTCGCGGGCCAGGGCCAGCAGCAGCTCCACGGTCTCGCCAGTGATGCGATTCTTGGAGTAATCGAGCAAGAAATCCTCGAAGCGCACGGAGAAACGCTCGAAACGGCGCGGGTCTTCGTGGAACAAATCGCGCATGTGGACCTTCGCGATCTCCCGGAAATGGGTCTTGAGGGCCTTCCAAGCATCACAACGCGTCAGTGAGGTCATGAGTCGTCCTGATAGCTGTATGTAACCAGCGCCGCCACGCCAGATGGCGCGCGGCCCCGCATCGGTCCGCGGCAACCCATCGGGTCCGTGATCCGCGTGCCGGTACCCTACGGTGCCTCTTCTTCATCCAGCAGGTTCCGCCACTGCTGGTCGTCCCGCTCGAACAGCCGGTTCGCCTCCTGGGCGCCCCAACTACCCGCTGGATAGGGGTGAATGAAATCGCGCTCTACCGACCACACCTTGAGGATCGGATCCACCACCCGCCACGCCCACGCCACTTCATCGTAGCGCAGAAACAGCGAGTGGTCGCCGTCGATGACATCCAGCAGCAGGGCTTCGTAGGCGTCCAGGTCGGTCAGATTGATCCCGCAGGAGGAGGCATCCATACGGGTAGTCTGCGCGCGCATTTCCAGGCCAGGTTCCTTGACCTGAAGTTCCAGGCGCAGACACTCGCTGGGCTGAATATTCATCAGCAGCCAGTTGGGCCGGATCTGGTCGATCTGGGTCTCCCGGAACAACTGCTGGGGTGGATGCTTGAACCGAATGGAGATCAGCGAGTTGTCCTTCGCCAAGCGCTTGCCGGTACGCAAATAGAACGGGACGTTGCGCCAGCGCCAGTTATCAATGTAAAGCCGCAGCGCCGCAAAGGTCTCAGTGGTGCTCTGCGCCGCGACCCCCGGCTCCTCCAGATAGCCGGGGACCTTCTTGCCCCCCATCTGCCCACGGGCGTACTGGGCACGGAACGCATGCGCGTGGACCGCGCTCTTGGGGATGGGACGGATCGAGCGCAATACCTTGACCTTCTCGTCGCGCAGCGACTCCGCGTCCAGGCTTGCAGGCGGCTCCATCGCGACCAAGGTCAGCATCTGGAGCAAATGACTCTGTATCATGTCGCGCAGCGCGCCGGCGCCCTCATAGTACTCGGCGCGTCCCTCCACACCACGCGCCTCGGAATGGGTGATCTGAACGTGGTCGATGTAGTTGCGGTTCCAGAGCGGTTCCAACATGAGGTTGGCGAAGCGGAACACGAGCACGTTCTGTATCGTTCCCTTGCCCAGGTAGTGGTCGATGCGATAGATCTGTTCCTCCTGGAAACCCCGGTGCAGGCGCGCGTCGAGCCGCTCCGCGCTCTCCAGGTCATAGCCGAAGGGCTTTTCCACCACCAGGCGCCGCCAACCCGCATCTTCGCCGTTGAGCCCGGCCTGCGCCAAGTTGTCGGCAACCACGCTGAACTCCGCGGGGCGGATCGCCATGTAGAAGACCAGATTCTCGGAGAACTGGGCGGTGTCGTGCAGGGTCTGCTTGAGACCCAGATAGGCCTCCGCGTCCGTGAGGTCGAGCTGAAAATAGTGCAGGCGCTGCTGAAAACGCTCGAACACCGCGCTATCGAGACCGCCCCGGGCCTTACCGGTGAGGGCCTCGCGCACCTCGGCGCGCCATTGTTCCGCGTCCCAGGGGCGACGTCCGATCCCCAGCACCGTCTGGCCCTCGGGAAGCCGGCCCGCCACCTCCAGGTGATAGAGTGCAGGTAACAGCTTAGTGCGGGCCAGATTACCGGTGGCACCGAAGATCACAAACGTGCAAGCGTCGACCATCGACAAATATCCTCCGTGCAGATGCGGCGCGCAGCGCATAATGATGGCCATCGGCCGCACCGGCGCGGTGCCCACGTCCCGGTGCCCGGCGCCCGGAAGCCGCGATCCGCGCCGACCGGCCATGACGTGTCCCGGCGATTGTAGTATAAACATCGGGCGGTGTTCTTCCGAAGTTTATGGGCCGGCGGGCACCGCACCGGTTCCCCCAATGGATTGATGCCACGCCGTGATGAAGATCCTGTTCGCCGCCAGTGAGGCACATCCCCTGATCAAGACCGGCGGATTGGCCGACGTGGCGGGCAGCCTGCCCGGTGCCCTGCGGCGGCTGCATCAGGACGTGCGGCTGATCCTCCCGGCCTACCGTGCGGTCCTGGAACGGCTGCCGGACGCCGCGGTGATCTCCGAATTCACGGTCCCGGGCGCACCGGAACCGGTGCGCCTGCGCCAGGCTACGCTGGCCGAGGACGGGGTGCCGGTCTACCTGGTGGACGTCCCCGCGCTGTTCGACCGTAGCGGTGGCCCGTACCTCGATCCGCAAGGGCGTGAGTGGTACGACAACGCGCTGCGCTTCGCCACGTTCTGCCACGCAGTGGTGGAGGTGGCCCGCAACCAAGCGGGGCTCAGCTGGGCACCCGATGTGGTGCACTGCCACGATTGGCAGACCGGCCTGATCCCACCGCTGCTGATCCGCGCGCCGCGCCGCCCGGCAACGGTGTTCACCATCCACAACCTGGCCTACCAGGGCGTCTTCACTTTGGACGCATTTCAGTATTTGGGATTGCCGCCGGAGTGGTGGTCGATCCACGCCCTGGAGTTCTACGGCGGCTTTTCCTTCATCAAAGGCGGGCTGGTCTACTCCGACCGCCTGACCACCGTGAGCCCGTCCTACGCGCGGGAGATATGCACACCGCAGTTCGGCTGCGGCCTGGAAGGCGTGTTGCAAGGCCGCGCCGAGCACCTGACCGGGATCCTGAACGGCGTGGACTACCGGACCTGGGATCCGTCCCGGGACGGCCTCATCCCACACCGCTACAGCAGCCGCGCGATGCAGGGCAAGCAGCAGAACAAGGTGGCGCTGCAAAAGCAGCTCGGACTCACCGCCGCGCCACGCACCCCACTGCTCGGACACATCGGGCGCATGGTGGAGCAAAAGGGGATTGATCTGATTCTGGACACCCTGCCCGCCCTGATGGCGGAAGACCTCCAACTCGTGATCCTGGGCAACGGCGATCCGCGCTTCGAGAAGGCGTTTCGCACCGCCGCCGCCCACTACCCCGGGCAACTGGCCGTTCACAACGGATACGACGAGGCCCTCGCCCATGGAATCGAGGCCGGCTGCGATCTGTTCCTGATGCCCTCGCGATTCGAGCCCTGCGGACTGAACCAGTTGTACAGTCTGCGCTACGGGACCGTCCCGGTGGTACGCCGCACCGGCGGGCTCGCCGACACCGTGGTGGATGCGGATGACAAGGCCATGAAGACCCGGCGCGCCACTGGATTCGTGTTCGAGGAGTCCAGCGCCGACGCCTTGTACGCCGCCGTCGGACGCGCCCTCGACCACTACCGCAAGGGGACCCAGTGGCCGGAGCTGGTGCGCACCGGCATGCAGCAAGACTTCAGCTGGAAACGCAGCGCGCAACAGTACCTGACCCTGTACCGGGGGATCTGATCCGCCGCACCCCGGCACTCCCTGCACCTTCCCGGTGCGCCGGCGGGTAGACCCCCGCGCCCGGCCCGAATCCCGGCCGGGCGTGAAACTCGCACCGCGGCCGGGAGCGGGTATAATGGGGCCCGCCCATCCGGCACCCAAGACCGGCTCCGGATGCAACTCCCGACCACCCCAACCTAAATACGGTACTCATGGATCGTCCGTCACGGGACAAAGAGTTGCGCTCGCAGGTAAAGTTGTTCGGCAACCTGCTGGGCAATGTCCTGCATACCCACGCGGGCGGCAATGTCCTCGCCGCCGTGGAGGCCCTGCGCAAGGGCTTCATCAGCCTGCGCCAGGAGGCCAACCCGCGCCGGCACACGCGCCTGATGCGTCTGGTCCAACGCCTGAGCCCGGAAATCACCACCCACGTGGTGCGCGCATTCAGCACCTATTTCAGCTTAGTAAACATCGCCGAGGAGGCCTTCCAGCACCGCCAACGCCGCCGTCAGATGCGCGCCGGCGGCCCGCTGTGGACCGGTTCCTTCGACGAGGCCATGCGCTGGTTCCATGCGCAGGGAATCGAACCGGCCCAGCTCCAGCACCTGCTGGACCGGCTCGCCTATATCCCCGTGTTCACCGCGCACCCCACCGAGGCGAAGCGGCGCACCATCCTGGAAGCGCTGCGGCGCATCTTCGTCACCAGCGAGCAGCTCTACACCGCCGATATCGGCAAGGAGGATCGCCAGGAGATCATCCAGCACCTGGAGAGCCAGATTCAGGTGCTCTGGAAGACCGACGAGGTCCGGGTACAACGGCCCCAGGTGCGCGATGAGATCCGCAATGGGCTCTATTATTTCAAGGAGTCCCTGTTCTCGGCAGTACCCATCACCTACCGCTACCTGGAGAAAGGTATCCGCCGGGTCTACGGTGACGAGGCCGCCCAGAAGATCCGCGTCCCGAGCTTTCTGCGTTTCGGATCCTGGATCGGCGGGGACCGCGACGGCAACCCGAACGTCGTCCCGGAGACCACAGAACTCGCGGTCTACCTGCAGGCCCGGGAGGCACTCACTGAGTATCTGCGCCGGGTGAGCGCCCTCAGCCTGCTGCTCACCCACTCGATCCGCATGTGCACGCCCAGTGCGGCGCTGCTCGCCAGCCTGGAGCAGGACGCGACCACCTACACGGAGGCCCTGAAGGACAACCCCACCCGCTTCAGCCACGAACCCTATCGACGCAAGCTGTTTTTCATGCGCTACCGGCTGGAGATCAATCTACGAGCGGTACGTCGCCACTTGGCGGAACGGCCGCTGGAGCAGCCCGAGGTCGGCTACCGATCGGAGCGTGAACTGCTGGAGGACCTCTATCTCCTTCGCGACTCGCTGATCAGCCACGGCGACCGCAATATCGCCGAACAGGAGCTGAAGGACCTGATCCGGCTGGTGGAGACCTTCGGCTTCTCTCTCACCCAGCTCGACCTGCGGGAGGAGTCCTCGCGCCACACCCGCGCCGTGGCGGATATCTGCCGCCAATTCCCGGGCGGCCCCGACTACGAGGGCCAGGACGAGGACGGTCGGCTCGCGGTGCTCGAGGATCTGATCGGGCGGCCCGGAACGCTGACCGTGGACCGCGGCGCGTTGCGCCCGGAGACACGCACCGCGCTGGAGGTGTGCGACGTGGTAGCGCGCGTGCGCGCGGCCCTCAGCGCCGATGCGTTCGGCACCTACATCGTCTCCATGACCCACCACGCCAGCCACGTGCTGGAGGTCATGCTGCTGGCACGGATCGCGGGGCTCGTCGGCCTGAACGAACAGGGTTGGTACTGCCACCTGCGGGTCACGCCCCTGTTCGAGACCATCGAGGACCTGACCCACATCGAGGAGGTGCTCTCGACCCTCCTGGATCACCCCACTTACGCCGCCCTGCTGCACGCCTCCGGCAACCTGCAGGAGGTGATGCTGGGCTACTCGGATTCGTGCAAGGACGGCGGCATCCTGGCTTCCGGGTGGAGCCTGTACGAGGCGCAAAAGAAGATTCTCGCGCTCACCGAGAGCCGCGGCGTGCGCTGCCGGCTGTTCCACGGCCGCGGGGGCACCATCGGCCGCGGCGGCGGCCCAACCCATGAATCGATCCTCGCCCAGCCTCCGGGTACCGTGCACGGGGGGATCAAGTTCACCGAACAGGGCGAGGTGTTGTCCTACAAATACAGCAACGTGGAGACCGCGGTCTACGAACTCACCATGGGGTGCAGCGGCCTCATGAAGGCCAGCTACTGCCTGATCCAGACCCCGCGCGCGGACAACGAAGCCCACAGCACCCATATGACGGAGCTGGCACGCCTCGGGGAAGAGGCATACCGAGGGCTTACCGACGCGACCCCGGGATTCATGGACTACTTCTACGAAGCGACGCCAGTCAGCGAGATCGGGCTGCTCAACATCGGCTCCCGTCCCAGCCATCGGGCCCATGCCGTGCGCTCCAAGGAGTCCATCCGCGCCATCCCCTGGGTGTTCGGCTGGGCCCAGTCGCGGCATACGCTGCCGGCTTGGTATGGGATCGGCAGCGCGCTCGCGCGCTGGCGCGGCGACGACCCGCAGCGCTTGGCGACCCTGCGCGCCATGTACCAGGAATGGCCGTTCTTCCGCGCCTTGCTGAGCAACACCCAGATGTCCCTTTTCAAGGCGGAGATGACCATCGCCGGCGAGTACACACGCTTGAGCGCCGATCCGGCGCGTGCCGGGGAAATTTATCAGAAGATCCGCGCCGAATTTCAGCGCACCGTGCTGGAGGTGCTGGAGGTGACCCAGCTCAATGGGCTACTGGAGGAGAACCCACCGCTGGCCGTGTCCCTCACGCGCCGCAATCCCTACCTCGACCCCCTCAACCACATTCAGCTCACGGTACTGGAGCGGTATCGCGACGAATCCCTCACGGATGCCGAACGGGACATGTGGCGCGACCCCCTGCTGCGCACCATCAACGCCATTGCCGCGGGTATGCGCAATACCGGCTGACCTCGGCGCGTGGCATACCACCGCTGCGGCCTGGACAAGCCGCCACCCACGGCGCTACCGTAACGCTCGACCGCTCTCGGCGGATCAGACGGGTGCCCGGCGTGGCCCACCTCAGCCTTTCCCGGATCGCGGCACGGAGCCGGTACAACGTGAGGGAACGACGATGAAGATGCAGGAGTTGCGGGCCATAGCCCAGGTGTGGGGACTTTCCGCGCCCGGCGCGGACCGGATCACCCTGGTACGGGCAATCCAGCGCGCGGAAGGAAATTTCGACTGCTTCGCCACCGCCCACGACGGAGTCTGCGACCAGTTGCAGTGCCTGTGGCGGGCGGACTGCTTCCGCCAAGCGGCGCGGGATTCTGCGGCCGCCTGACCGCGGCGTGGTGCGGGGGACGCCGGCGCGAAACCCTGGCTAGGCCACCTGGACGGGAACGGTGTTGCCCACCCGCGTGATGCGATTTTCGTGGTCCAGGTACACCAGCACCGGGCGGTGGACGGTAGCCTCCTGCTGGGACAGGGACACATAGGCGCAGATGATTACCCGGTGTCCGGGACGCGCCTTATGGGCGGCGGCGCCGTTCACGGAGATGATCCCCGAGCCGTCCTCAGCCCGAATGGCGTAGGTAGTGAACCGCTCGCCGTTGTCCATATTGTAGATATGGATCTGTTCGTACTCGCGGATCCCGGCCACCTCCAGCAACCGCCCATCGACGGCACAGGACCCCTCATACTCCAATTCCGCGTGGGTCACCCGCGCGTGGTGCAGCTTGGCCTTGAGCATGGTGAGATTCATGGTCGGGGCTCCTGGGCGGGATTCTGGTTGGGGCGAAGCTCCGGGACTCCGGAGTCTGGGGCCTTTCCACCGCACCGGTAGCGGGCTAGCGTCCTATTATCCGGGATCAGCCAGCCGGGTTCAATGCAAGGCGCAAGCGGAGATTGTCGATCAGGCGAGTCCGGCCCAGCCATGCGGCCGCCAAAATTACCAATTCGGAATCTGCGGCTTGCGGTACCGCCAGATCCCCGGCCCGGCGCACGCTGAGATATTCGGGACGCAGCCCCGCGGTCCTCAACGCCTCCAGGCCCGCCTGTTCCACGGCCCGGAAATCCCGGCTACCCCGCCTCAGGACCTCGGCCTGGCGCCGGAGGATCTGGTACAGGACCGGGGCCCGCTGCCGTTGCGCCGGGTCGAGATAGCGGTTCCGGGAGCTGCGGGCGAGGCCGTCGGGTTCCCGGACCGTCGCTACCCCCACCACCTCCACCGGAAGGCACAGGTCCTGGGTCAGGCGGCGCACCACCACCCACTGCTGGTAATCCTTCTCCCCGAATACCGCTACGTCCGGTTGTACCAAGTTGAATAACTTGGTCACTACCGTGGCCACGCCGGTGAAATGACCGGGGCGGAATGCCCCGCAGAGGATTTCCGACAGCCCTGGAACCGACACCTGAGCATGATGCTCCCAGCCATCGGGATAGACTTCAGTGGGTGCGGGGTGGAACAGGACATCCACGGGATATTGCGTTAATTGACGGGTATCTTCGTCAAATGTGCGGGGATAAGCTTGAAAATCCTCCTCCGGACCGAACTGCGCCGGGTTCACGAAAATGCTCACCACCACCCGGGAGGCGCGCCGGCAAGCCTCCGCCACCAGGGCCAAATGTCCCGCGTGGAGGTTGCCCATGGTAGGAACCAGGGCCACCGGCGCCCCCGCTTGGCGCCACCCGTCCCGCAGGTGCCGCAGCTCGGATACCCCCGTGACGATCTCCATGGGCGGGTGTTTAGCGCCGGGTGTTCATTGGAAGGTATGCGCGGGATCCGGGAACCGGCGGCTCTTCACCGCCTCGACGTAGGCGGCCACCGCACCCTCGATCCCGGGCGCCTCAGCGAGAAAATCTTGGGCGAACCGGGGCCGCTTGCCGGGGGTGAGGCCCAGCAGGTCGTAGAGCACCAGGACCTGCCCGTCGCAGTCCACCCCAGCGCCGATCCCGATCACCGGAATCTGCAGGGCATGGCTGACCTCCGCCGCCAGGGCGGCGGGGATGCACTCCAGCACCAGCATCCCGGCCCCCGCCTCTTCCAAGGCGCGCGCGTCTTCCCGCAGGCGTTGGGCAGCGGCGGGATCCCGCGCCTGGACCCGGTATCCCCCCAGTTTATGCACCGACTGGGGCAACAGGCCCAGGTGGGCACACACCGGCACCCCGCGTTCGGTGAGGTGGCGGACCACCTCCACCTGCGCGCGCCCCCCTTCCAGCTTCACCACCTGCGCGCCGCCCTCCTTCATGAGCCGCGCCGCGCTATCCAGGGCCCGCGCCGGGGTGCCGTAGCTCATGAACGGAAAATCCACTACCCGCAGGGCCCGGGAACTGCCCCGGGCCACCGCCGCGGCGTGGTGGACCATCGCGTCCAGGGTGACCGGCAGGGTGGAGTCGTAACCCTGCACCACCATCCCCAGGGAATCCCCCACCAGCAACACCTCGACCCCGGCGGACTCCAGCGCCGCGGCGAAGCTGGCATCGTAGGCAGTGAGGCAGGCGATCTTCTCCCCGGCGCGTTTCATCTCCGCGAGGGTTCGCAGGGTCACGGGGCCCGGCGCGTGCTTTGCTGTATCGATTTCGCTCATGATGTTGCGATCTCGCCCGGGCCGTGGCGCAAGCGTGGCGCCCCGCTCAGCGGCGCTGAGTCCGTGGGCCGCGTCCCATTACGGTGTGACGGGTACCGGGTTGAAATAATGCCGGCCGCTGCCGAGGGTGCGCACCCGTTCCAGGAGCGTCCGGTAGTCCTCGTCGTTATGCGCGAAGTCGATCTCGGCGGCATTCACGATCAACAGGGGCGTTTGGTCATAGTAGTAGAAGAACCGGGTGTACGCCTCCACAAGCCGGTCCAGGTAACCGCGCTCGATGCCCGCCTCATAGGCGACGCCGCGGCGCGCGATGCGCTCGCGCAGCACCGCCACCGGCGCCTGGAGATAGATCACCAGGTCCGGCGTAGGGACATCCAGGGTCAAATGGGTGTAGAGCTGTTCGTAGAGCCGCAGCTCCTGGGCATCCAGGGTCAACTCCGCGAACAGGCGATCCTTCTGCATCATGAAGTCCGCCACCTGCACCGGCTGGAACATGTCACCCTGGCGCAGGGCCTGGATCTGGCGCGTGCGCTGCAGGAGAAAATGGAGCTGGGTGGGCAAGGCCGCCCGGCGCGGGTCCTGATAGAAACGTTCCAGGAACGGATTGTCCGCCGGGTCCTCCAGCAACAGTTCACAGCCGAGGCTCTCCGCCAGGCGCCGCGCCAGGGTGGTTTTACCCACGCCGATCGGTCCCTCGACCACCACGAAACGGGGAATGGGTTGCGTCATTGCGGTTCCATCACGCGTTCCAAGGTCGAGTAGACGCTCTGCCGGGCCAGCTCCCTCAGCAGCCCATACCCGGGGATCACCAGATCCGGGGCGATCTCCTGAAGAGGATACAGGACGAAGGCACGCTGGTGCAGGCCCGGGTGAGGCAGGGTCAGGCGCACATCCCGGCGGGACTGCGCGCCGAACAACAGCAGGTCGAGGTCCAGGGTACGGGGACCCCAATGTTCAGCGCCGCGCACCCGCCCGTGGGTCTGCTCGATCGCCTGCAGGGCGTCGAGGAGCGCATCGGGGGAAAGACCGGTCTCAACGGCGGCCACCGCGTTGATATAGTCGGGCTGACCGGCCGGCCCCATGGGGGCACTGCGATACAGGCTGGAACGGGTCACACAGCGGGTCCGCGCGATGGCGTCCAATTCCGCGAAGGCACGGCACACCTGGCGCACCGGGTCTTCCAGGTTGCTCCCCAGGCCGATGTAGGCCTGCACCGGCGCGTCAGTCGGCATTGCGGCTACCCGTTCCACGACCGGCTATTCGCCGCCGGGGCCCGCGCCCGCGGGATCCCCGCCGGTCCGGCCTCCGCGACGGCGGGACCGGCGCCGGCGCCGACGGCCCGGCTCTGCCGCCGGCGCCGGTTCCGAGGCGGGAAGTTCCTGAATCTGGGTCCACCACTCCGCCGACTCCCGGATGCCTTCCTCCTCCTCAGCCCGGAGCAACAGGAAGTCGTAGGCCGCGCGGAACCGGGGATGCTGCAACAGCCGCTGGCTGCGTTTGCCGCGGCGCTGCGCGAGACGGGATTGGAGCTGCCAGATCTCGCGCATGGGCAGCGTGATACGCCGGGGCAGGGAGACCTGGGACAACTGCCGCGCCACCACCGCGTCCCCCGCCCGTTGCAGGGCCTCGCCCTCGGAGCCGTCTTCGGTACGCAACGCCACGGCCTGCCGGCGCACCGGCTCCCATAACAGCGCCGCGCACAGGAACACAGGGGTCACCGGTTTGCCCGCCGCGATCCGGGCGTCAGTGTTGGCCAAGGCGCGGGACACGAAGGTCAACGGGAAGCCGCTCTCCTCCCGAGCCAGGCACGCATCGGTCTCCGGGAACAGGTGGGCAAACAGGCCGTAGTGGCGCAACAACTCGAAGGTCTGCAGGGCATAGCCCGCCAGGAACAGCTTCAGCACCTCCTCAAACAGGCGCGCCGGCGGAATATCATCGAGCAGGGCCGCAAGACCGGGAATCGGGTCCGCCGTTCCCGGGTCGATCCGGAATCCCAGCTTGGCAGCGAAGCGCACCGCGCGCAGCATGCGCACCGGATCCTCACGATAGCGCTGCTCCGGGTCACCGATCAGGCGCAATACCCCGGCCCGCAGGTCTTCCATCCCACCCGCGTAGTCCGCCACCGAGAAGCCGTCGATATTGTAATAAAGGGCGTTGACCGTGAAATCGCGGCGCCAGACGTCCTCCTCCAGGGTGCCGTAGACGTTGTCACGCAGGAGACGGCCGTCCTCCTCCACCGCCCGCGGCCCGTCGTCGTCGGGCAACTGTGGGGCGGCCTCAGGGGAACCGCCCCGGAAGGTAGCAACCTCGATGATTTCGCGACCGAAATGCACATGGGCGAGGCGGAAGCGACGACCGATGAGACGGCAGTTCCGGAACAGCTCCCGGACCTGATCGGGACGGGCATCCGTGGCCACGTCGAAGTCTTTGGGTTCGCGACCCAGCAGCAAATCCCGCACGCCGCCGCCCACCAAGTACGCCTGGTAGCCGGCCTGGCTCAGCCGATACAGGACCTTGACGGCGTTGGGACTGATATTGGCCCGCGAAATCACGTGTCCGGCACGCGGGATAATCACGGGGCGAACGTCATTTCCTCCCGCCTTTCCGGGCGTTATCGCAAAATCGCTTGAGCCATCCATATGGCTGCGTATAATACCACCACTTCCCGGGGGCGGGGCAGGTAGACGCCCCCTGGTCGCCCCTGCTCCCATCGTCTAGCGGTCCAGGACGTTGCCCTCTCACGGCAAAAACCGGGGTTCGAGTCCCCGTGGGAGCGCCAGCCTTTCGGACCACACCGAGGGTCCGCCTCGGCGCCGTGGCGCGATTCGTCATGCTGGCGATCGAACACCACCCCCACCCGCCCAAGGCGTACCCGGCCGTGGGGCAAACCCCTTGACTCACATCAACGCCGCCGCGTCGTATCCTATGATGTGATGCCCCACGACGGCCGGAGAACCGCGATCCCCACCCCGGATTAAGCCATGCCGAATTCCACCTCCCGATGGGCATTCTCCGCGGCACCGCACCGCATGATGATGTTCGCGGGCGCCACCCAGATGGTGGTGGCGCTGTTGTTCTGGGGCGCCGAACTGGTGGGCCGCTACACCGCGCTGTGGCACGCCCCGCCCACCGTCATCCCCGCCACCTACGCCCATTTGTTCCTGATGGTGTACGGGCTGTTCCCGTTCTTCTTTCTCGGGTTTCTGATGACCACGTATCCGCGCTGGATGGACGGCGCGACCATCCCGCGGCGCCGCTACGTCCGCAGCTTCGCGCTGCTGGCCAGCGGCATGCTGATGGTGTACGTGGGTTTGTTCGCGTCGCGCGCGCTGCTCGCCGCGGGCGTCGGGGTCTATCTGGCGGGCTGGCTCACGGGAATCTACGCCCTGCTGCGGGTCTATCAGGCGACCCGCGCGCCCGATAAGTTCTACGAGACGCTGATCAATACCGCGCTGGCCGCCGGCGCCCTGGGCATGCTGGCCTACCTGCTGTGGGTCATCAGCGGGAACGGTGCCTACCTGACCTTCGCGCGCTACGCGGGCTTGTGGTGGTTCCTGGTTCCGGTGCTGCTGAGCGTGGCGCACCGCATGATCCCCTTTTTCAGCAATTCCGTGCTGAAACCCTATACCGTATACCAACCGCGCGGCGCCCTGCTGCTCATGCTGGGATGCTGCGTCCTGCACGGCGTCCTGGCCATGGCCGGCCAGGCCCGGTGGCTGTGGTTCGTGGATCTGCCATTGCTGCGCGTCGCCGCCTACCACACTTGGCGCTGGGGGCTGATCCGCAGTTTCCAGGTGCGGCTGCTCGCGCTCCTGCACGTGGCCTTCGCCTGGGCCTCCGTGGCCTTCGCCCTATACACGATCCAGAGCCTGACCCTGTTTCTGAGCGGGAGATCGATCCTCGGCCTCGCGCCGCTGCACGCGCTCGGCATCGGCTTCCTGACGTCCATGATCGTCGCCATGGTGTCCCGGGTGACCCTCGGCCACTCCGGCCGCGCCCTGGCGGCCGATTCGTTCACCTGGGCGTGCTTCTGGGGGGTGGGCATCACCGCGCTGCTGCGTATCGCCGCGGAGATCCCAGCGGTATCGCAGATCGGCGGCGTATCCCTCAACGTGTTCGCCGCGGCCGCCTGGCTGGCCTGCCTCGGCCCGTGGGTCGCGCGCTACGCGCCGATGTACCTGCGCCGGCGGATCGACGGCAAACCCGGCTGATCCGCGGTCGCGGGCAACCGAACGAGGAGGCGGGAGATGGGATCGTTCATCCTGGCGCGCGTGATCCACGTACTGGGCGTGGTGTTCTGGATCGGCGGCGTGGCCATGGTTACAACCGTGTTGCTACCGGCGGTGCGCCGGTTCAAGGACCCGGAGGAGCGGGTTGCGTTCTTCGAGCGGGTCGAGGCGCGTTTCGCACGCCAGGCGCGATGGACTACGCTGATCACCGGCGCAAGCGGCCTGTATATGTTGAACTACCTGCACGGCTGGGCGTGGATCCACCAATGGTCACACTGGTGGGTCGGTGCCATGATCCTGGTCTGGGCGATCTTCACACTGATGCTGTTCGTGCTCGAGCCGCTGGTGTTGCACCGGTTGTTCCGCGCGCGCGCGGCACGCGATCCGGGCGGGACATTCGCTTTCATCCAGCGCATGCACTGGGTGTTGCTGCTCGTGAGCCTGATCGCCGTGGCGGGTGCGGTCGCCGGCAGCCACGGCTGGACGTTCTGAGGCCCGACCGGAAGCGCCCGCGATGCTGCAGCTGATCAAGACCATACACGTGAGCACCGTGATCCTGAGTTATGCCCTGTTCTTCACGCGCGGCGTGTGGATGATCCGGCGATCCGCGCAGTTGCAACGACGCTGGGTGCGGATCGTCCCGCACGTGATCGACACGCTGCTGCTCGCGAGCGGCGTCACGCTTGCGGTGCTCATCCACCAATACCCGCTGGTCGACGGATGGCTGACCGCGAAACTTGCCGGGTTGATCGTCTACATCGGCCTGGGGCTGGTCGCGTTGCGTCTCGGGCGCCGACGCGGCACGCGTATCGGCGCCTGGATCGCGGCCCAGGGGGTGTTCTTCTATATCGTGGCGGTGGCGGTGAGCCGCAATCCGCTGCCCTTCTCCACCCTGCCCTGATCGTGATCCGGTCTGCCAGAGCCTGGCAGCGGAAACGGCATCGGTCCGATCTCCCACGCGTTTCGCCATGCGTCGATGACGCTGGAACCGGTCTCGAAATCGCCGATCGGGCGTTCACGCACGGTGCGGTCCCTGCGGGGCGCGCCGTCGACACCCGGCAAAGGGCCCCGCAGCCGGATTCGCCACCCGGCATGGGCGGCCAGGATGCATCATGAGATGGGTTTCAGTCCAGATAGCCCTGGAGCCGTTCGAGGTCGTGGATCTGAATCATCCTGCCCTGCACGGTGATGACGCCGTCCGCGCTCAGGTTGTGGAGGATGCGGGACAGGGTCTCGGGCTGCACCGAGAGACGGGAGGCGATCACGTTCTTGGCCGCGGGTAGTTCCAGGCGCCCGTCCGCGGACCCGTGCTCGGCCATCTGGCGCACCAGGAAACCCACCAGACGCAGGGTGGCATTCTGCAGGGTAAGGCCGTTGATCTCGTTGATGTGCGCATGCAAACGCATGCTCATATCGGCCATCAGCCGGAAGCAGGTGTCCGACGACTGCCGCAGCAGCGCCAGGAAGGCACGGTTTTCAAACGACCAGAGCTCTGTGGGGGACAGGGCCTGGGCGCTGACCGGGTAGACCTGACGCTCCATGAACACCACGGCCTCGGCGAACGTCTGCCCCGGCTGGATGATCTCGATCACCTTCTCCGCACCGCCGGTGGACAGGCGGTAGAGCTTGATCTGGCCGCTGCGCACCAGGAAGAACCGCTCCGCGGCCTGACCGTGGTCGAACAGCCGTTCCGACTCGGCGAGACGCAGCACGCGCAATCCGCGTTTCACCTGGTCGAGCTGGACGTCATCGAGGCCCGCGAACAGATAGACGCGGCGCAACTCCAGATCCTGACTCTGGTTCTCGACCATGACTGCGCCTATCATACGGCAACCGGGCGCGCGGACCATCCGCCTTGATCCGGGTCATGTGCCCTGGCGACGGCCTCGATTAGACTGGGTCCAATGCATAAGCGCAACCGTTTCTTCATCACCCTGTCGCTGATCTACGGGCTGATCGGCGGACTCATCGGCATCGCCTGGCTGGTGGATCCGGGCCTGATTCCCGGCAACGTGGCGCTGCTGCACGGGCACCTGATGCTGCTGGGGTTCATCGCCATGATGATCTATGGCGTGGGACTGCACGTGCTGCCGCGCTTCGCCGGCCGTCCGTTGTTCTCCGAACGACTCGCCGACTGGCAACTCTATCTGGCCAACCTCGGCTTGTGGCTCATGGCGGCCGGGTGGCTGGTGATGCGCACTGCCCTGCTGGTGGCGGGTGGGGCGTTGTCGTGGCTGGCGATCGGGCTGTTTACCGTGAACATCCTCGCCACCGTGCGCCATTACGGACCAGGAGGCTGACCATGGCCGAGTACCGGGGTTGCGAGTTGCCGGAAGATCTCTACTACGATCTGGACTATGTGTGGGTGCGCCCGGAACCCGACGGGGTCTATACCCTGGGCATCACCGACCCGGCACAGACCATGGCCGGCCGCGTGCAGTACATCTTCTTCAAGAAAGTGGGCACGCGCCGCAAGGCGGGCAAGTCGGTGGCCCGCCTCGAATCGGGCAAGTGGGCGGGCGGCATCCCCACGCCCTTCGACGGCACCGTGGTGCGCATCAACCCGGAGGTGGAAAAAAACCCGGGCTTCGTGAATGTGGCGCCCTACACGGATGCCTGGCTGGTGGTGGTCCAACCCGACGATCCGGCCACCGCCATGGAACGGCTGACCCACGGAGACCAGGCTCAGGAGGCCCTGCGGGCGTGGATCGAACGCTACGAGGTGCAATGCATGCGTTGCGCCGATTGAGCGGCGAACGAACCATGGCGCCGGAGGCCCGGGAATGAAGGTACAACTGCTGGTCTCGGAATGGTGCACCTCCTGCCATCTCGCGGAGAAGGTGTGGCGCGAAGTGTCCGAGGAGCGCGACATCGAGTTCGAGGTGCTGGACATGGGCCAGCCCGAGGCCCGCGAACTGGTCAGCCACCTGCGCCTGAAGAGCGTACCCTCGACGCTGATCGACGGCGTCCTCAAGGCGGTCGGGGTCCAGACCAAGACCCAGGCCCTGGAACTGGTGGGCACCGCACCCCCCAAGGCCGCGAGCCACAAACATCATGTGGGGCTGGGCATGGCGCGCAGCAGCCGGATCGCGGTGCTCTCCTCGGTGATCTACCTGTTCCTGGCCGGCGGTTCTCTGGTGATGAACGGCGGCCTGTTCGCCAGCGGGCCGGCGCGGGTAGCCCCCTTGCATTTGTTCACGCTGGGTTTCCTGGTGTTCATGGTCTACGGACTGGGCGAACACATGCTACCGCGTTTCACCGGCAATGCCATCTGGGTGGGGACCACGGCCTGGGCTCAGATCACCCTCGCCCACCTGGGCGTCCTGGGCCTGGTCCTGGGATTCTGGCTCCGGCTCTCACCGCTGACCGTGGCCGGTGCGGCCTGCGCCTGGAGCGCCCTGCTGCTGTTCACCGTGCGCCTCTGGCCGGTACTCTGGCCCCGCGGCGGCCCGGCGGCGACCCAGGAGACCTTCTGACGCCCGTTCCGCACCCGCGATCACCGCCCGTGTCAAAGTCCCATTGGCTAAACCGCCTCCCGGCCTGAGACGACGCTTCTTCACGTCGCCCACCGCCGAACGGCGTCCACGGCCGGTACATCAAGCTTCGTGGGCGCTGGGACCCGGCCCAGCATTTGCATGCCGGCCGGATGATCCGAAGGCGGCATGGTGTGGTGCAGCGACGCCGCAGCAAGCAGCACACCCAGTGCCAGCACCGCCTCCAAGAGAACCGCGCGCGCCGCATGTGCCGTCCAAACGACTCCGGCTGGGCCGCCAGCGGTACGGCGTAACGTCGGGCGCTTGACGTAGCGGTTATGGGCACCGATTGCCACCATGGCCGCTACGAGCGATATCTTCACCAGCAATATTTGCCCGTACGACGTCCTCCACAGCGCCGCGACACCGCCAAGTCCACGCCATGCGCTGTAGAATCCGCTTGCCACGACCATTGCCAACGCGGCACCCGCCAGCGTCGAGAGGCGTTCGAAGAGGCCCACCGCGAGCTGCGCCGGCGCCACGCAAACGCGCCGCAGCGTCGGAAATACCACGGTCGAGAAAATGAACAGCGGCCCCACCCATGCACCTGCGGCAAGCAGATGCGCCGTGTCCACCCATACCGCCGGGGCGAATGGGCCCGCGTCCCCCGCGTGCCCGGACGCGGCGCGGGTATAGGCAATGACCATGGAAGCGGCGAGCAACCCAAGCGCGCCCGCTACCGCAGCGCGCCCGTTATACACGTATGAGATACCAGCCAACCACGCCGCACCGATGGCGATTATCCGCACCTGCCACAGCAGCCCGAAATGCGTGTGCGCGACGACCAGCGGCAGGAAATGTCCCACGCCGCTCCACCCTGCCCCGCTCATCTCCAGGGTGCGCGTCACCGCCAAAACCACACTGCTTACCGTAAGCAATGCCAGCGCCGACGCGAACCCACGCCGCAGGCCGCGCGCGAACACCTCATGATCCGCGCGCGGCACGACCCACAGCACACACAAAGCCGCGCCAACCGCCATACACAGCGCGATCACGTCGAACCACGTGGCAGCAACGAAGATGGATTCCATCGCGCGGTTATCGGACCACGAAGCGGAAGCGTCCCTCGGTATGGTGGCCGTCGGTGGCCACCACGCTCCAGGAAACGATGTAGGTGCCAGAGGCCAGCGGCGCGAGCTGCGCGGTCAGCTCGCGCGGGTGTCCGGCGGGTACCCGCGCGGGGCCTGTACTCACCTGCCGCTCGTGCGCGTCGGTGACCGTCAGCCGCGAGAACAGCGGCTCGAGTTCCGCATCGAACCAGATCGTGACCGCCGCGGGTGCGTGCGTCAGGCTGGCCCCGACCTGCGGACTCGATCGCACCGGGAACGCATGCGCCCAGGCGCTACCCGTAATCAGCACGCAGCCGAGCACCGACCAACGCCATCGGTAAGGGATTTTCAGTTCCACAGCGCGCGCCCCAGACTGTGCGGCAGCAGGTCGTCAAGATAGAGATTCACACCAAACACAAAGCCCACGCCGGAACCCGAGTCCGCGCTGACCGGAATCTGCGCCTCCAAGCCAATCTGGTAGTAATGTCCGAGCCAGATCACACCCGGGTTCATGTACCCCGTGGTCCGGCCCGAGACGGTCTGCATCGGAAACTCCACGACCGGAACCATATTTGCGAACGGGGCTTTCAGCCCCACGTACTTTACGAAATCCTGAAGATACGGCAGGCTGTATTGGAGGGAGAACGCCCAGTTCAATACGTTCGGCTGCGCGCTCGCGCCCGCACCAGCGATCGGGAAGTCCACAGAAACCGCGCCGGTCACGGCCAGGGGGCGCAAGTAACGCAGCCCCCATGGAAGATCGCCCATGCCCTTGCCGAACGCAAATTCCGGGGAGATCGTCGAGTAGCCCTCAGCAATCGACGCGCTGCCGGTCCCGCCCACACTCGCGCCAAGGCCAACCAAGCCGATCGCCTCGTGCGGACCGTTGACGAAGAGTTGATACTGCGCAGCGAGCGCGAGGTTGTCCCAACCGCGCACCGCTGGTCCGGCGTCGGGGGTCTGCCATTGGTAGTCACCGCCCACCGAAAGGCCGAACCGGCGCGTTAAGGTCTTGGAGTAGTCGACCGAAAGGTCCTTCTGCACAGCGCCTGGGGCACGCACCCGTCCGAAGCCCACGGCGGCCTCATTGGCCACGCCCGGGTCGTCAAAACTCAACGTCGCCGGGAACACCCGCATGCCCGCGATCGCATGCGCGGACCCGACGGCCGGAACAAACATGGCCACCCACCATGCGAACGCGCACGCGGCACGGGGAGGGCGCACAAAGATCGATCGCAAACGCATCGGGGGGCTAGTCTATCGGCGCCGACCCACGGGCGCAAATGCGCCATATTGCCGCATCCCGCGCGGTCGTAGCGTAAGGCTCCACACCGCTCAAGGTATGGGCCACGAGCGCGCATAACTGCGCGCCAAGACGATGGAACCAATCCTCACTGTCGCGGAATAACCCGTACCCGAAATCGGTGCTTTCCGCGCGCGCTATTGTCGACCACAACGGAGCCCAGCGCCGGAGACTGCGATCGCGCTTGATCCCCGTCAAGAAACTCGAAGGCCTGCCGGGGGTAGACTCGAAATCATTGCCGCCACCACACCAATGGCGTTTTGGATCGCCCGCGCAGGGGGATCCCACGGCGGGGGCAGCGCCGCGCCCCAGGGGAAAGTCCCATGAGCCATCCTTTTCAACCGTCCAAGGATACGGGTTTGGTCTACGCCTACGGCCTGCACGGCAACGCCTACCTGAATGTCACCAACCGCTGCACCCTGCGCTGCCGGTTCTGTCCGAAGTTCAACGGCTCCTGGTCGGTACAGGACTACCCGCTACGCATCGTCCGTGAACCCTTACCGCACGACCTCCTGGAGGCGCTTGGTGATCCAGGGGAATTTCAAGAAGTGGTATTCTGTGGGCTGGGCGAACCCACCTTGCGGTTGAACACCCTGATCGAGACCGCGCGCGTGCTGCACGAGCAAGGAGCACGGGTACGGGTCAACACGGACGGGCTCGCGAACCTGGTGCACGGCCGGAATGTAACCCCGGAGCTGGGAGGCTTGGTGGATGCCCTGTCGATCTCCCTGAACGCCCAGGACGAGGATACCTACAACCAGTATTGCCGGCCGAAGCGCGCGCGCGCATACCGGGCGATGCTGGATTTCGTGGCGCGGGCCCGCGACCAAGTCCCGCAGGTGACGGTCACGGCGATCGACGGACTGGCCGGTGTGGACATCGAGGCCTGCGCGCGCATCGCCGACCGCCTGGGGGTGACCTTCCGGCGGCGGATCCTGAATCAGGTGGGCTGATCGCCCGTTGCCCGATCGGGTCCATCCCAACCGCGCCGTGGAGCGCGGACACCGCAATGGGAACCGGCCCACG
This sequence comes from Chromatiales bacterium 21-64-14, assembly GCA_002255365.1. Classification (NCBI taxonomy): domain Bacteria; kingdom Pseudomonadati; phylum Pseudomonadota; class Gammaproteobacteria; order Chromatiales; species Chromatiales bacterium 21-64-14. The sequence continues at coordinate 91,286 of NCBI01000004.1, read as the reverse complement.
GGGCAGGCTGAACCACTCCCGCCACGCTGCGATCACGCAGCAGCTGGCACCGGACATGGCGCGCACCCATGCCGCGGCCGCGACAACCCGTGTCCATCCGGAACACAAGCCGACCCCCGCATCGCGGCCCCTTTGCCAAGGGCTCCCGGTCCATGCCAACATAACGGTTCGTGAACGAGACCGCCGCCGACCACCCCGCCCTGCCCGCTCCCGGCCTGTTGCGCCGGTTCGGCGCCATGCTCTACGACAGCCTGCTGCTGGTAGCCGTGCTGATCGTATCGACGGCCCTGGTCCGATGGCGGGCCGGCGACGCCATCGATCCGGGACACGGCGCGTCCCACATTGCTTTCCAACTCTATCTGCTATTGGTGATCTACGGGTTCTTCGGTTGGTTCTGGACCCACGGTGGGCAGACCCTGGGCATGCGTGCGTGGCGCATCCAGGTACGCCGGACCGATGGAGGGTCCGTGACCTGGGGGCGGGCCGCGCTGCGGTTTCTGGGTGCCCTATTCTCCGCCTTGGCCCTCGGCGCCGGCTTCCTGTGGGTCCTGGTGGACCCGAAACAGCGTGCCTGGCACGACCGGATTTCCGGCACCGTTCTGGTCCAGATTTCATAAGCCAGAGCCCACTCCGCGAGCCGGTATTAGCCCCGTAAACTGTGTCTTCCCGTGTAAATTCGTTCTTTTTCCAGTAAACTGTCCAAAATTTAAATTCTGCCGCGGGACACCCGTGGTTTGCGGTGTGCGGTTTCCCGGCCCCGGGTGGAGCAGAAAAGGAGCCCACGATGGATTTCACGGTCAAGAGCGGCAACCCCGAGAAACAACGCAGCGCCTGCGTGGTGGTGGGGGTATTCGAGCGCCGCCGCCTGTCGCCAGCTGCGGAGCAGCTCGACCAGGCCGCCAATGGCTATATCTCGACGCTGCTGCGGCGCGGCGACCTGGACGGCAAGGCCGGGCAGACCCTACTCCTGCACACCCTCCCCAACACCCTGTGCGACCGGGTACTGCTGGTGGGATGCGGGCGCGAGCGGGAGCTTGACGACCGCCAATACCGCAAGGTGGTCACCCGGGCCGTGGCCACTCTTAACGAGACGGGCGCCATGGAGGCGGTCTGCTATCTCACCGAACTCAACGTCCGCGGTCGCGAACGCGACACCTACTGGAAGGTGCGTCAGGCAGTGGAAACCGGCGCAGCCGTGCTCTACCGTTTCGACCGGCTCAAGACCCGGCGCGACACGGAACGCCGCCCCCTGCGCAAACTGGTGCTCAACGTCCCCAGCCGGAGGGATTTACCCCTCGGGGAACAGGCGGTGCGCGAGGGCATGTCCATTGCCTCTGGTGTGCACCTCGCCCGGGACCTGGGCAACCTCCCGCCCAACATCTGCACACCGGACTATCTCGCGAACGAGGCCCGCACGCTCGCCAAGACTTACAAGACAGTGAAGGTGGAGGTCTTGGAGCAGGCCGACATGGAGAAACTCGGCATGGGCGCCCTGCTCTCCGTGGCGCGTGGCAGCCGCCAACCGCCCAAGCTGATCATCATCCACTACGACGGTGGCGCCAAGGCCGGCGACTCCAAGCCGGTAGCGCTGGTAGGCAAGGGCATCACCTTCGACTCCGGCGGCATCTCGATCAAACCGGCGAGCGCCATGGATGAGATGAAGTTCGACATGTGTGGCGCGGCCAGTGTGCTGGGAACGCTGACGGCCTGCGCCGAGCTTCAGCTTCCCATCCGCGTGGTGGGCGTGGTCGCCGCCAGCGAGAACCTCCCGGACGGAAACGCGAGCAAACCCGGGGATATCGTCACCAGCCTGTCGGGCCAAACCATCGAAATCCTCAACACCGATGCCGAGGGACGCCTGGTACTGTGCGACGCACTCACGTACTGCGAACGCTTCGAGCCCGCGGTGGTCATCGATATGGCCACCCTCACCGGCGCGTGTGTGGTGGCCCTCGGCAAACACGCCTCCGGCCTGCTCAGCACCCACGCCCCTCTCGCGCATGATCTGTTGAACGCCGGAAAATACAGCGGTGACCGGGCGTGGGAGCTGCCGCTGTGGGATGATTACCAGGATCAGCTGAAGAGCAATTTCGCCGACATGGCCAACATCGGCGGGCGGGATGCCGGCACCATCACTGCCGCGTGTTTTTTGTCCCGCTACACCCGCAAGTATCACTGGGCCCATCTGGACATCGCCGGCACCGCATGGAAGACCGGCGAACAGAAGGGTGCCACGGGGCGGCCGGTTCCGCTGCTGGTCCAGTACCTGCTGGATCGCTGCGCGGAGCCCGCGGCGCCGCCCCGCAAGACGAGCGCTGGCCGGAAACGATGAACCGGCTGTCGCGACACGTCGCCCGGCCCCCAACCCCGCCGGGGCCGCGATGACCCAGGTGGACTTCTACATCCTCAAGAACGCCGCTGCGGGGACCCGCAATGTGGTGGCGTGCCGGCTCGCGGACAAGGCTTACCAAAGCGGCCACCGCGTCTATCTCCACACCGCCTGCGAGGGGGACTCCGGTGAACTGGATGACCTCCTGTGGACCTTCCAGGCGGGGAGTTTCGTGCCTCACGCACGGTACCCCGCGGAACAAACCCCGGCGCCGCCGGTGCTCATCGGGCACCTCGATGAGCCGGAAGTGGAACCGGACGTCCTTATCAACCTGAGCGGTGTGCTGCCGCGGTTCTTCGCGCGATTCACCCGGGTACTGGAGGTCGTAGCGCCGGACGACGCGGATAGGGAACGGGCGCGGGAACGCTTCCGGTTCTATCGGGAACGGGGGTATCCGCTCGCCTCCCACGACCTCGGTTGAACGAAACCGGAAACAGCTCCGGGAAATCCCGGGACGCGCCGGACCATGGGCCTGCACACCCGACGCATCATCGAGACGGTATGGAAAAGACCTACAACCCCCACGCGATCGAAGAATACTGGTACCGCACCTGGGAGGACCGCGGCTATTTTGCGCCCTCCGGGTCGGGTGCGCCCTACTGCATCGTGCTGCCCCCACCCAACGTCACCGGCAGCCTGCACATGGGACACGCCTTTCAGGACACGATCATGGACGCCCTGATCCGCTATCACCGGATGCGCGGCGCGAACACCTTGTGGCAGGGCGGCACCGACCATGCGGGCATCGCCACCCAGATGGTGGTCGAGCGCCAGCTCCTGGCGCAGGGACACAGTCGCCACGATCTCGGACGCGACGCCTTCGTGCAGCGGGTCTGGGAGTGGAAGGAGACCTCCGGCGGCACGATCAGCCGCCAGTTGCGGCGCATGGGCGCCTCCCTGGACTGGTCCCGGGAACGATTCACCATGGACGAAGGGCCCGCCCGGGCCGTGGAAGAGGTCTTTATCCGTTTATATCGCGAGGGGCTGATCTACCGCGGCCAACGGCTGGTGAACTGGGATCCGGTATTGCACACCGCGGTCTCAGACCTGGAAGTGGCCTCGGAAGAGGAATCCGGACACCTCTGGCATATGCGCTATCCGCTGGCCGACGGATCCGGCCATCTGGTGGTGGCCACCACCCGCCCCGAGACCCTGCTCGGGGACAGCGCGGTGGCGGTACACCCGGAGGATCCGCGCTACCAGCATTGGATCGGCCGATCGGTCCGGCTACCGCTTGCGGAACGAGAGATTCCGGTGATCGCCGACACGTATGTGGATCCGGCATTTGGAACCGGTTGCGTCAAGATCACGCCGGCCCACGATTTCAACGACTATGCGGTTTGGCAACGCCACGAGGCCGAGCTCGCCGGTCAGCCGTCGCGCGGCCTGATCAACATTTTCAAGCCCGATGCCCGAATCAAGGACAGCCCGCTGGATGATTTTTCGTTCGGTCGCCGGGCGCCGCACGCCGACCGCGAATCACTGGCGGACTCGGAGGCTGCGAGCCCACCGGTGGTCGATCTCATACCGGCAGCCTATCGCGGCTTGGACCGCTACGACGCACGCAAATGTATCGTCGCGGACCTCGACGCGGCGGGGCTGCTGGAAAAAGTCGAGGACCATAAGCTCATGGTCCCGCGTGGCGATCGTTCCGGCGCGGTGCTGGAACCGCTGCTCACCGACCAGTGGTTCGTGCAGGTCGCGCCGCTGGCCGCGGAGGCGATCCGTGCCGTGGAGGACGGGCGCATCCGCTTCGTTCCCGAGAACTGGGCCAAGACCTATTTCGAGTGGATGCGCAACATCCAGGATTGGTGCATCAGCCGCCAGATCTGGTGGGGACATCGCATCCCGGCGTGGTACGACGCCGAGGGCCGGGTCTACGTGGGCCACGACGAGACGCAGGTCCGCGCGCAGCACGGGCTCGAGCCCGACGCGCCGCTGACCCGCGACGAGGACGTGCTGGATACCTGGTTCTCCTCGGCCCTGTGGCCGTTCTCAACGCTCGGCTGGCCCGATCGCACCCCGGAACTCGCCGCCTTCTACCCGACCAGCGTATTGGTCACCGGCTTCGACATCATCTTCTTCTGGGTGGCGCGCATGATCATGATGGGCCTGAAATTCATGGGCGACGTGCCGTTCCGCGAGGTCTACATCCACGGTCTGGTGCGCGATGCCCACGGCCAAAAGATGTCCAAGTCCAAGGGCAACGTGCTGGATCCCATCGACCTGATCGACGGGATCGACCTGGGGTCCCTGGTGACCAAACGCACCTCCGGGCTCATGCAACCCCAGATGGCCCGCAAGATCGAACAGGCCACCCGCCGCGAGTTTCCGGACGGGATCCCCGCCTTCGGCACCGACGCCCTGCGCTACACCTTCGCCGCCCTGGCCACCACCGGCCGCGACATCAACTTCGATCTGGGGCGCGTGGAAGGCTACCGGAATTTCTGCAACAAGCTCTGGAACGCGGCGCGCTACGTGCTGATGAACACCGAGGGCCAGGACTGTGGACAACACGGCGGTGCGGTGACGCTGAGCATCGCGGACCGCTGGATTCTGAGCCGTCTGCAGGATACCGCGCGGCAGGTAACCCTGGCACTCGATGCCTACCGCCTGGACCACATGGCCCAGGCGATCTATGAGTTCGTCTGGAACGAATACTGCGACTGGTATCTGGAATTCTCCAAACCGGCGTTGCAGGACAGCATGGGAGACGCCGCCGCGCAACGGGGTACGCGGCGCACCCTGGTACAGGTGCTGGAGGCGGTGCTGCGCCTCGCCCACCCCATCATGCCCTTCATCACGGAGGAGATCTGGCAGCGGGTCGCCCCACTCGCAGGCCGCAGCGGTGAGACGATATCGCGCCAACCCTATCCGCAGGCCGATCCGGATCAGACGGATGCGGACGCATCCCAGGAAACGGCTTGGATAATGGCGCTCGTGCTGGGGGTGCGGCGCATCCGCGGCGAGATGAACATCGCTCCGGGGAAGCCGTTGCCGGCGCTGCTCCAGGACGGCGACGCCACGGACCGACGCCGGATGCAGGACCACTGGCCCTACCTGGAGCCCCTCGCGCGGCTCGCCTCGGTACGTTGGCTCGCACCCGGAGAGGCGGCTCCGGAAGCGGCTGTGGCGTTAGTGGGGGAGCTCAGGGTACTGATCCCCATGGCGGGACTGATCGACCGGGACGCGGAGTTGACGCGTCTGGACAAGGAGACCAGCCGTTTGCGCAAGGATCTGGAACGCGGCGAGCGGAAACTGGAGAACGCGGACTTCCTCCAACGGGCCCCCGCCGCAGTGGTGGAAAAGGAACGCGTCCGAGTGGCGGAACTGCGTTCGGCCCTGATGCGCCTGGACGACCAAACCGCGCGTATCCGTGCCATGGAAGGGCCCGGCGGCTGACATCCAAAGGCACCGAACCCACAGCCACCGGCGGCGGGATCATCCCACCCGTGTAGTGCACCGATCCAGCAACCGCCCCCAATAGGACTGCGGCGCGGCACACCAAACCGCCTGATGCAACCACGTGAGCGATGGCCCGTCCTGAGCAAGCCGGTCGCGCTCCTGCCGGGTCAGTACCCGTGGACCCGCGTTCAGGCAACAGGCCCGCAGCCGGGCCAAGTCGGGGTCGGGGTCGGGGTCGGAGCCGCGGCGGCCACGGGCCAAAGCGGCATGGATGGCGTTCAGATCCGGGTCGATCACTGCTTCCTCGAAGGGGCGCAGCCCGGGCGCCCGGATCGGCAACAGCGGGGGCCCATCGAGCTCCGCCAGCGGATCCGGCGCGACAGTTTCCTGCGCTACGGTCAGCAGGTGCCTACGCCGTAGCCAGTCCCCCAGGGCACCGCGGCTGAGCAACACCGAGGTGGGCGCCGCCAACACCAATGGCAAGGCCACCGGCAGCGACCAGAAAAAATACAGGGGCTTCAGCCAGTACGCAAACGTTGCCCAAGCCGCCGCCACCACTGTGCCGGGGGCATGACTGATCAGCGCCGCGGCCCAGCGCGTCTCCGCGCTGCGGTTCTGCCCCGCCCAACGCGTGGATACGTTGGACAGGGCCTCCAGAACAAAGCGCGTATGCGCCAGCATGCGGATCGGCGCCAATAGCGTGGAGATCAACATCTCGAGCAACACCCCGAGGTGCAACCGGCCGAGTCCCCCGAAGCCGCGATACCGGCCGGCCAGGATGGCATCGGCAACCGCCAACACCTTGGGGAAGAACAGCAGGAACGCGGTACTGCCCGCAAGCCGGATGGCCCATTCCGGGTGCCACTGCGGCCACAGGGGAAACAGTGCATGGGCGGAGGGAAAGTAATTGATGGGCCATAACGTGAGGCGCGTAGTCTCCACCGCCGCAAGCACCAGAAAGGCCAGCCACAACGGCGAGGCCAGATAGGAGAGGATACCGTTCACGAAGGTCATGCGGTGCGCAAAACGGATGTCGCGCCCACACACTAGCAGCCACAGATGTTGCAGGTTTCCCTTGGCCCAGCGCCGGTCGCGCACCAGATCGTCTCCCAGGCTCGGAGGTGATTCCTCATAGCTGCCTTCGAGTCCGGGCTCCAACCAGACCTCGTAGCCGGCGCGACGCATATACGCCGCCTCGACAAAGTCGTGACTCAGGATCGGGCCCCCGAACAGGCCCGCGGCCGGCAGCCGGCGCAGTCCGCAGTAGCGCATGAAAGGTTGCACGCGGACGATGGCATTGTGTCCCCAGTAGGCGGCCTCACCCAGTTGTATGGCCGCCAACCCCACGGTGAACAAGGGGCCGTAGAGGGCGTTGGAAAACTGCTGGACGCGTGCGAACACCGAGCGGGCGTTCACGATCTCCGGACCGGTCTGCAGGATTCCCACCTGCGGCTCCAGCTCCATGAGTTGCACCATCCGCACCAGCGTGTCGCCGCGCACCAGGCTGTCGGCGTCCAGCACCACCATATACTCGTAGTGCCGTCCCCAACGACGCAGGAAGTCGTCGATGTTGCCGGTCTTGTGCCGGGTGTTGACACGGCGGCGGCGATAGTGGATACGCCCAAAGGCATTCAACTCCCGGCACAGCCGGTACCAGGCCGCCTGCTCCGCCAGCCAGACATCCGGATCGCGGCTATCCGACAGGATAAAGAACTCGAAGGACTCGAGTTTCCCGGTCCGGGCCAGTGACTGGTACACTGCGCGCAACCCACCCAGGCTGCGCTCCACGGGCTCATGGTAGATCGGCATGACGATGGCGCAGCGTGCGAGGGGGGCCGCGTCCAATTCGGGTGCCGTGTGCCGCCGTAGCAGCGAGTATCGGTCACCACCCATGCGCCGCACCACGAACCCGAACACCGCGGTCCAGAATCCCGCGGAGATCCAGCCGAACAAGATCCCGAACAGGACCGCAAGGGCCTTTTCCACTGGGCCGTCGCCGTGATACGGCAGGACCGTCAGCATAAAATAACTACCGATTACCATCTGCACCAATACCAGCGTGGTCAACAGCGTGCGCCGGAACCAAGCGGCGCGGGACCAAGCCAGGGGCGCCACGGGGCGCCGGGTGGGACACTCCCGCATGCTCTCCACGATCGAAATCGGCCTCAACCGTAACCGATGCTGCCGCGCCGGACCGGGGGCAGCGGCGGCGGGGCCTGCACGACGGGCAGGGCGAAACGACGCGGCAGGTCGTCCATCACCCGTCGAAGCAGGTCCGTTTCCCCCTGAGACAGCGCCGACTCGACCACCTGCAGGGCTGAACGAACTGCTTCCGGCGTCAGCACGAGTCCACACCAACGCAGGTAAGCGAGCACCCGCCCAAGGGCGAATTCCCCAAGCGTCCGATCCATGGTCAACCGCCTCCCGGTACGATGTCGTTGTGCACTGGCAGGTGGTAGGTCCAGGTCTCGGTCAGGGTTTTCTTGTCCTCCTGGAGGAATGCCCGCAATGAAAGCGGCTGGCCGGGCGCCGGCTTGGCCAGAATGGATAGTCGCCAACGGCGTGTGGGCCGCACGTACTCGACGTAGTGCTCCATCAGTTTGCCCCCGTCGAGCGCGGTGACTTGGCCCACCACCGGTGCGGTGGGTGCCAAGGTCGCCAGCGGGCCGCCGGCGAAATCCACGATCACCCGATAAGCGCCATGCGTGCTTCCACCGCCGATGATGTTGCCGTTGCCCACAAAAGTGGCGGCTGCGTAACCCATGGGTTCCTTGGCCACGCCGTCATCACCGAAGCTCAGGTCGTACGACAAGGTCATCGGCTTCCCGACGTCCGCCTTCTCCGACGGGCTCCAGAATGCCACCATGTTGTCGTTGGTCTCGGCGCTGGCGGGCAGCTCCAGCAGTATGACCTGCCCCTTGCCCCAATCGCCCTGCGGCGCCACCCACGCGCTCGGGCGTTCATCATAACGGGCCCCGGGATCCTGGTAGTCGGAGAAGCCCGTTTCACGCTGCAACAACCCAAAGCCACGCACGTTCTCCGTGTTGAAATAGTACATCTGGAGCTGCTTCGGGTTGAGGAGCGGGCGCCACAACCACTCTCCCGTTCCACCGTTGTGGATCAGCAAGCCGTCAGAGTCGTGGACCTGGGGACGCCATTCGCCGGGGGGGCGCGCGGTGTTTGCGCCATAGAAGAACATGCTGGTCAGCGGCGCGATCCCCGGGAGCTGGATCGGCGCGCGCGGGAACAGAACCACCTTTACCTGCAGCATAGTGGGGCTGCCAGGATACACAGTAAACCGGTAGGCTCCGGTCAGGCTCTTGCCATTCAGCAGTGCGTAAAAAGTCATGGCGTGGGCGTCGGCGCTGGGTCGTACCAGCCAGTATTCAATGAACGACGGGAACTCCTCTCCCGAGGGCAGGCCGGTATCCACCGCCACCCCACGCGCGGACAACCCAAAGGCGTTGCCCTTGCCGACCCCCCGGAAATAGCTGGCCCCCGCGAACACCAGGAACTGGTTCTGGACCTTCGGTCCGTTCAATGGATAGGTCAGCTTGAAACCGGCGTACCCGAGATCGGCCGGGATCCGCTTTTCGAGTTCCTGGCTGGAAAAGTCGAAGTCGTCCTTCTGAAACGGGATTCGATGGACGCCGGTCCCATCGACCACGTTGATGCGCACTACGTTCGTATAGTACAGCCCGGGTGGCACCAACATTACCTGGAAACGCGCGTGGGCCGTCCGCCACAGGCTTCGGTCGGGATTGAAGCGGATTCCCTGATATTCGTCGAAACTCAACTCTCTAAGAAATTTTGGGATCGGCGTAGGGGCTTGGTAGGACCGCGCGGCCAATGCCTTGGCCTTGGCAACGACATCCCGAAGGTCAAAGGCGTGTGCCGGGACACACGGCCCGACCAGTATGACCAGCAACGCGATCGCTCGGATTGCACCATCCCGCAGTGGCTTAAACCGCGGCGTACGGCGAACGCGCCGCGCAAAAAAAATCATGGAAGATTCGCTCACAGCTTACTCCGCAATGATCAGATCCCGTCGTTCCACTGGCTACGCGCACGCGCTCCACGGCCGGACACCGGGTGATCCGGCCTCGACCGTCAGGTGCCCGCGAACCTAAGCACCAGCTCCACCACGCCGAAGATGGTCAATACGAACAGTGCGACCACGATCAGGCCGATGATGATGTACTGGGATGGGGTGCCACTATTGAAATCGCGTTTCCGGTTGCGCTCGCTCTGTACGCCGAACATCGCCGCGAGCACGCTCTGGAGGACCTGAAGGAGGCTGACCCTCTCGGGCCTTGGATTCGACATCGTCGGACCTCGTCGGCTTGGGGCGTAGTAGCCCTATAGAACGGGGTGCATTCTACCCCAACGGGCCGCGGCCGGCCCAGTCGCGGCGCCGGCCAGCGCTCAAAGCCGCGCCGCCTCCAGTCTCCCCGCCTCCTCGTCCACAAACCAGAGGGCCAACCCGCCCGCCAGGAAGAGCGAGACCAGCGACAGGATCGAGAGCCGTGGACTGCCGGTGGCCCACCCCACCCAACCCATGAGCAGGGGGCCCAGCACCGCGGCAAATTTGCCCAGCATATTGTAGAACCCAAAGAACTCCGCGGCCTTGTCGGGCGGGATGAGGCGCGCATAGAGGGAGCGGCTGAGCGACTGGATCCCCCCCTGGACCAAGCCTATCGCCACCGCAATTCCATAGAAATCCGTGGTATCCCGCATCCTTGCTGCCCAGACCAGGACCAACATATAGACGCCGATGGCGACGAAGATGGAGGCGCGTGGCCCCCAACGCTGGCCCAGGCGCCCGAAAACAATGGCCGCGGGGAAACCCACGAACTGGGTGACCAACAGGGCCAGGAGCAGGTCCCCGGCGTGGAAACCGAGCTCCAGACCGTAGTTCACGGCCATCCGCACTACCGTATCCACCCCGTCGATATACAGCCAGTAGGCCACCAGGAACTGGCCCACGAAGCGCAGGCGCCGCACGTGCCGGAGCGTCTCCGCCAGCTGTTTCAACCCGCGACGCACGGAGTGGCCGGCACCACGCATCGGTCGCGTCCGATGCTCACGGACATTGCGCAGCAGGGGCACCGAGAATACCGCCCACCACACGGCAACCAGGGGAAAGGCGATCCGTACCGCCTGTGCGGCGTCCGTCAGCCCAAACCAAGCGGGGCGCTGAACCATCACGACATTGAGCGCGAGCAGCAGCCCTCCTCCCAGATACCCCAATGCGTACCCGAGGGCGGAAACCCGGTGGTAGTGATCCGGCGTGGCAACCTCCACCAGCAGGGCATCGTAGAAGACATTGGCACCGGAATAACCGATCACCGCCAGCGCGTACACCACTGCCGCCAGCACCCATGCTCCGTGCGCCACGAGATAGAGCCCGGCGCTCATGACGATACCCAGCGTCGCAAAGAACGCCAGGAAGCGCTTGCGCGCGCCTCCGGCGTCGGCAATCGCGCCCAGTACCGGGGCCAGCAGCAGGATCACCACACTGGCGCCAGCATTCGCGACCCCGAGTCGGAACGTGCCCACCGTGGCGCTGGCGCCGGCACTCCAGTATTCCTTGAAGAATACCGGGAAAAACCCGGCCATCACCGTGGTCGCGAATACCGAATTGGCCCAGTCGTAGAGGGCCCAGGACAGGACGGTCCGGTCGGCGATTCTCATGTCGGGCCCGTGGGCCTCCGATCGACACACCGAGCCCGGTGGCGTGCTGCCGATATCATGCGCCTACTGCGAGCGGCGCACCGACGATCAGGCGAGATCGCCGCTCGTGTCCGACCCCTTTTAGCGTATGATCTGGAGACGGACCTCGGGTACACTGTCCCGGAATCCTGCCGACCCCGGATTCGCGCCCGCCATGTCCGTGCTCCGTTGCCACCGGCCCCGCAGCCATGCATAAGACCCTGATCCCCGCCTTCGTCCTGTTGGGCGCCTTCATCCTCGGCCTCGCGCTGCGCACCATCCATCAAATCCGAACCCGGGTGCCCAGCGACCACGGGAAATGGGGCATGCTCGAGGGAACGGTCGTGCTCTTCATCGTAGGCTACATCCTCTATGCCTACGCGTATACGTTCGGCGTCTACCGCGCCAACGAGTTTCTTACCACCGTCATCTTCGTGGCCGGCGCGTTCTTCGTCCTGGTGATCAGCCGGATCAGCCATCAGACCATCCAGTCGTTGCAGCAACTCGCCACCCTCCAACGGGAGGCAATCACCGACCCCCTGATGGACATCTACAATCGGCGCTATCTGGACCGGAAACTCGAAGAGGAGGTGACCCGCGCCAACCGGTATGGGACCGCACTGTCCGTGTTGTTACTGGATATCGACCACTTCAAGCGGGTCAACGATACCCTGGGTCACGATGCCGGCGACCGCGTGCTGCGCGGGCTGGGCGAACTCCTGAAACGCTCAGTGCGGCGCTCGGATGTGCTGGGTCGATTCGGCGGGGAGGAATTGCTGTTGATCCTGCCTCAGACCGGCGCCGCCAAGGCCCTGCAGCTGGCGGAGAAACTGCGCTGGGAAATCGAGCAAGCAGACCTGTTGCCGGCGGAGGAGAGCCCCGACCGGGCGCCGGCGCGCTGTACCGTCAGCATCGGCGTCGCCGCGTTCGGGGCCCGCGCCGCCACCCCGGAACACCTGCTGCAACGCGTAGATATGGCCCTCTATCGCGCCAAGGCGGAGGGGCGCAACCGGGTGTGTGACTGAATCCCGATGCCCTAGGGGACAATGCGAAGCAGCTTGCGCGCGAACGTAGTGACGGCAGGTCCAGGCATGCGACCACTCCGGGGAGCGGTGGGTCACGCGAAAACCCTGTGGAAGCCCCGCGGTAAAACCAGTGCACGTCCTTGTGACTCACCGCCCGCCTAGCGCCTTCAAGTGGGTCCGCGACAGGTTCTACCTGTTCTTCTGAATTTTCTTATTATCGGCCATTGTTATCGTTGTCCGCCAGCGGCTTTTAAGTTCTTAGTCGATCTGCCGGCGTGTGACCGCTCCATTGTGCGTTATGGTGAAATGCGGAACTCCAATCATTTTTATTGGCAGGTCTACACGTTTCCCCGAACCCCTGGGGCGCCGCGCGCCTGACTTGCTATGCTCCTCCTGTTCCGCTCGACATTACCCCTTACAACATCCGTACCAACTAAAATTTTTATTCGCATATTCAGGCATCTAAATCCAATATGTCGCGCAAGAAACCGATTTCGCCCGGTAACGTGTAAAATTTCCCGACGGCTTGGTCCGTCCAAGATGCGCCACATCAGGAAAAGTTATTCACACATACAACAATTTAGCGGGTAGCCTACGAGCGGAATCTGCTGTAAGACATTTTGACGGCGCGGGAAACTACGTTTCCGTATTCTGTCGCGACGCCAATTTCTTTGCATGTTTTACAATAGGTTGCGAGGAATGCTATTTGTAAAGTTTTCCGACGTGGCAAGCCCGGCCAGGGCGGCACACGTAGGAATGGCAATTACAGAATGGAGGGGCAAACTCGTATCAATGGTGGTTTTAGGGCCTAGCGCAACCGGTATGCGAGTATCAGCGCGTCTTCGCGGCCCCGGGCGGCCGGATAGTAGGCGCGCCGCAACCCCACTTGGTTGAACCCCAGTCCCGTGTACAGGACCAGCGCCGCGTGGTTGGTGGGACGCACCTCCAGCAGGGCGGTGTCGGCGTGGTGACGCCGGGCCAGATCCAGAAGGTGGGACAGCATGCGCCGACCGATGCCACGTTGGCGGGATTCCGGACGGACGCAGAGGTTGAGCACATGGGCCTCGCCGTAGCCCACGGACATGACACCGTAGGCCAGCACTTCCCCTGCCTCCTCATAGAGCCAACAGCAGTACCCCACCCGCAGGCAATCGCGAAAGATCCCCTCGCTCCAGGGGAAGTCGTAGGCGCCCGACTCGATATCCATCACCGCCGCAAGATCGTTCTCGCGCATGGGGCGGAATCGGGCGAGGTTGTCGTTGAGTATGGCGCTCATGACCCAGTTCCAATATCAGCCACCGATGCGGAGGACGCCAAACGGGATGGCGCCTAGCGCCGGGGGCGTTGGGACCACCGCTCGAGACGCGCAAACATTATACCATCCAGGAACGCGGCCACGCCGTGCCTCAGACCCGCACCGGGTCCCCGCGCGCGCACACGTTCCGGGCGTACAACAGGTCCACCCACGCCTTGCGCTTCTCCCCGGGGGAACGTAACAGGTATGCGGGATGGTAGGTCACCACCACCGGGATGTCGGTGACCCCGTAGCGGTGGGTCTGGCCGCGCAACCGCGCCAGGCTGGTGGTAGTCCCAAGCAGATGATGAGCGGCGATGCGCCCCAGCGCCAGGATGACCCTGGGACGAACCAGTTCCACCTGGCGCCGCAGATAGGGTTCGCAACAGGCGGCCTCCTCCGGGCGTGGATCCCGATTCTCGGGGGGGCGGCACTTCAGGATGTTGGCGATATAAACTTGGCGGCGCTCCAGGCCTATGGCGGCCAGCATCGCGTTCAGCAGCTTCCCGGCGCGCCCGACGAAGGGCTCCCCCTGGCGATCCTCCTCCGCCCCGGGCGCCTCACCCACCACCATCCAGGTGGCCTCCCGGTCCCCTACACCGAAAACCGTACGGCTACGGGTCTGGTGCAGACCGCAGAGGGTACACGCCGCCACCCGGGCCTCCAGGGCGTCCCAGCCCAACCCCCCTGGACCGGTCTCGATACCGGCCGGGAAGGTCCCCTGCCGCGACGCCGGGCCCTCCGAAGGCGATGGCGGCGCCACGCCGGATCCTGTTTCTCCGGCGTTCCCCTGCCGTGGCACCCAGCACGGAATTCCGAGGGCATCCAGATACCGGGCGCGCCGCTCCGGGGTCATGCGGACGGACCCCCGGAGCGGGTCGGCCGCGGGGGTACGGATACGCCCGCGGCCCAAACCACCCGCCGTGGCACGCCCTCACACATCGGCCACCTGCGGATGGGTCCGGGCCTGGGGTCGGATCACCTTGTTCAGGGCGTTCAGGTACGCCTTCGCGGATGCGATCACGATATCCGTGTCCGCCCCCTGCCCATTGACCACCCGTCCCCCCATGCCGAGGCGCACCGTGACCTCCCCCTGGGAATCGGTCCCGGTGGTGATGTTGTTGACCGAGTACAGCAGCAACTCGGTACCGCTGTGGACGATCTCCTCAATCGCCTTGAAGGCCGCGTCCACCGGGCCACCACCACTGGCCTGCCCCTGCCGCTCCGCGCCGTCCACCAACAGCGTCACCTGGGCATTGGGCGTCTCGCCGGTCTCACTGCAGACCCGCAGATAGGCGAGTCGGACGTGCTCGTTCTCGGCCTCCAGGCTCGCCTCGGTCACCAGGGCCTGCAGATCGTCGTCGTAGATCTCGTGCTTCTTGTCGGCAAGCTCCTTGAACCTGACGAACGCCTGATTGAGCGTCTCTTCCGACGCGAAGTCGATGCCCAGTTCCTTCAGGCGGGTGCGGAAGGCATTGCGCCCCGAATGCTTGCCCAGCACGATCCGGTTCATGCTCCAGCCCACGTCCTGGGCGCGCATGATCTCGTAGGTCTCGCGGCTCTTGAGCACCCCGTCCTGGTGGATGCCGGACTCGTGCGCAAAGGCGTTGGCCCCGACGATCGCCTTGTTGGGCTGGATCGGGAACCCGGTGATCCCTGACACCAGCCGTGAGGTCGGCACGATCTGGGTGGTCTCCAGATCCACGTCGCAGGGGAAGATGTCCTGGCGCGTGCGCACCGACATCACGATCTCTTCCAGCGCGGCGTTTCCGGCGCGCTCGCCCAAACCGTTGATGGTGCATTCCACCTGCCGGGCGCCATTGAGCACCGCGGACAGGGAATTGGCCACCGCAAGGCCGAGATCATTGTGGCAATGCACGGAAAACACCGCCTGGCCGGCGTTCGGGACCCGCTCGATGAGGGTGCGGATCAACGCCCCGAACTGCTCAGGCACGTTGTAACCCACGGTATCGGGTATATTCACGGTGCCCGCACCGGCGCCGATCACCGCCTCCAGGATCCGGCACAGGAAATCGATGTCCGAACGCCCGGCGTCCTCCGGCGAAAACTCCACGTCGTCGGTATAACGCCGCGCACGCTTGACCGCGGCGACCGCCTGCTCCAGGACCTGATCCGGCTCCATCCGCAACTTCATCTTCATGTGGATCGGGGAGGTGGCGATGAAGGTATGGATGCGCGCGCGCGCCGCGTCCTTGAGCGCCTCCCCCGCGCGGTCGATGTCCCGGTCCACCGCGCGCGCGAGCCCGCACACGGTGCTGTCCTTCACCGCGCGGGCCACCGCCTCCACGGACTCGAAATCACCCTGGCTGGCGACCGGAAAACCGGCCTCGATGACGTCCACCCGCATGCGCTCCAGCGCCTTGGCGATGCGGACCTTCTCCTCGCGCGTCATGGAGGCCCCGGGACTCTGCTCCCCGTCCCGAAGCGTGGTATCAAATATGATGAGTTTGTCTCGGTTGCCCATCGTGGAACTCCCAATGCGTGCCCATGAGTCTACCCGCGACCTCCGGGAACAGAAACCCGGTCTCCGGCCGCGGCCGGAACAGTCCTGATTCGATGGAGTGGCGAATCCTTCGCCGGGAATGGGGAGTATGCTGCCTTACGGCAGCAGTCGCAGGGACAGCAGGAGCACCCGCCCCGCGGACACGCACGACAAAGCCGGACCGCGCCGGGCGGCGTGGACCTGGGCAGAGCGTTGTGGAAACCGGTATCGGTACATGGGCCGTGTCTGACAAAACCAAAGTGGATACGCCCCGAATATAACCGCTTTCGCGGCCCTTGCCAAGTCCACGCACGCGGGATCGCGCGCGGCGGCTCAGTCCCGTGGGCCGGACTCGCGCCCGGATCCCCCTCCGGTTCCGCCGCCCGCCCGGCGCTGGGCCCGATGGCGGCGTAGTTGGTAGAGCGTATGCAGGGGACCGGAAGCTGCGTATACGAGGACCGAGAAGAACAGGACCTTCGGTGGATCGATGGACGCGAGCACGAAGGCCATCACCACCAGCAGGATCGCGACGAAAGGGACACGGCGGACAAAGTCCACTTCCTTGAAGCTGTAGTAGCGGATGTTGCTGACCATCAGCATGCCGGTCCCCACCGTGAGGATAAAGGCGGGGAGAATCAGATCCGATCCCCGCAATCCGATCTCGTCGCCGACCCATACGAGCCCCACTACCACCGCCGCGGCCGCAGGACTCGGCAGGCCCTGGAAATAACGCTTGTCCAGGGTCCCAACCTGGGTGTTGAACCGCGCCAGACGCAGCGCAGCGCCGGCGGTGTAGATAAACGCCGCCAGCCACCCGAGCTTGGCCCACAACCAGCCATGAGTGGCGAGACTGGACAGCGACCACTCGTACATCACCAGCGCCGGCGCGAGTCCGAAGGAGACCATGTCCGACAGACTGTCGTATTCGACACCGAACGCAGTCTGCGTATTGGTAAGCCGCGCCACCCGGCCATCCAGGCTATCCAGGATCATCGCCACATACACGGCCACCGCGGCGGCCGCATAGCGCCCGCCGATAGCCGCGACGATGGCATAGAACCCGGCGAACAGGCCGGCCGTGGTAAACAGGTTGGGCAGCAGGTATATGCCCCTGCGTCGCTTGACCTCGGTGGGTTCGGGCTCCATCACGTTCCCCTGGGCGATTGCCCGGTATGGGTCCATGGTACCAGTGGCACGCCCCCGGACCAGCCGGCGCGCCGCGACCACCGAGCGGGGGACGGGCGCGCAGTCACTTGTGGACGAGGGTCGCGAGGATGCTGGTGCCCGATGTCACTTGGGCCCCGGCCTGGACGGCAACCCGAGCACTGACAGCGATAAACAGGTCCACCCGGGAACCGAAAGAGATGTGGCCGCAACGTTGGCCGTGCCCAATCTGCTCGCCGTACTGGACATAACAGCGTGGTCGCCCCCAGCTCGGGCCGCCCACCCCAACGCGAAGAAATGCTGCGCCAAGCCGGCGGCACCAAAGATATAGGGCAATCCCGCGTGCGCCATCGGATCCCCCCGGACACCGGGGCGGAATGGCGGTGCGCCCCGGCATCCACATTGACCGGACTCGCGCGACGCCGGCGCGGCGCACTCAATTCCGGGTCTTGTCGACGATCCGGCCGGCCTTGATCCAGGGCATCATCTCCCGCAGGCGTTCGCCCACGATCTCAATAGGGTGCTCGCGACTGAGCCGGCGCATCGCCTTCAGGGTCGGCGCGCCAGCCTGATTCTCCAGGATGAACTCCCGGGCGAACTGCCCCCCCTGGATCTCGCCGAGGATCCGCTTCATCTCCGCGCGGGTCTGTTCAGTGATGATACGTGGCCCGCGAGTCAGGTCCCCGTACTCAGCGGTGTTGGAGATGGAATAGCGCATGTTCGCAATTCCGCCCTCGTACATCAGATCCACGATCAATTTGAGTTCGTGCAGGCACTCGAAATAGGCCATCTCCGGCGCGTAACCCGCTTCCACCAGGGTCTCGAAACCCGCCTGTACCAGCGCGGTAGCACCTCCGCACAACACCGCCTGTTCACCGAACAGATCCGTCTCGGTCTCCTCGCGGAAACTGGTCTCGATGATACCCGCACGCCCGGCGCCGATCGCCACCGCGTAGGACAACGCGACCTCCTTGGCCATGCCGGAAGCATCTTGTTGCACCGCGATCAACGACGGCACCCCGGCACCCTTCTCGTAGGTGGACCGCACCAGATGGCCGGGCCCCTTGGGGGCGATCATGATCACGTCCAGGTCAGCGCGCGGCTCGATCTGCTGGAAATGGATATTGAACCCATGTGCGAACGCAAGCGCGGCGCCGGACTTGATATTGGTCGCCACCACCTCCCGGTACAAACGCGCCTGATGTTCGTCCGGTGCCAGCAGCATGACGAGATCGGCGCCCCTGACCGCCTCGTCCACCGGGCTGACTTTTAGTTTCGCCTGCTTCGCCTTGGCCACCGAGCCCGAGTCCGGGCGCAGTCCCACGACCACCGCGACGCCGCTGTCCTGCAGGTTGTTGGCATGGGCGTGCCCCTGGGACCCGTAACCAATGATGGCCACTTTCTTTTTCTTGATGATGGAAAGGTCGGCGTCTTTGTCGTAATAGATGTTCATCACGGTCTTTGGCTCCAACTGGTCAGTGCAATCGGTGGAAAACGGAACGATCCCCGTATCCGGTTCGAGGTTCCGGGCGGCGGACCGCGGACGACCGGTACCGGGTCACCAGCGGCGGCTCACACCTGCAGCGCCTTGGCGCCGCGGGAAACACCCGAGACGCCGGAACGCACCACCTCCAGAATAAGGGAACGCTGTACGGTTCCCAGAAATGCGTCGAGCTTGGCCCCCACCCCGGTCAACTCGACGGTATACGTGAGATCGGTGACATCGATGATCCGGCCGCGGAAGATGTCCACCACCCGCTTGATCTCCGCGCGTATCTCGCTGGTCTCCGCGCTGACCTTTACCAGCAGCATCTCACGCTCGATATGGGGGCCATCGGTCAAATCGATCAACCGGACCGTATCTACCAGCTTATTGAGCTGCTTGATGATCTGCTCAATGATGTCGTCGCTTCCACTGGTGACCAGCGTCATCCGCGACAGCGACGGGTCCTCGGTGGGGGCCACGGTGAGCGACTCGATGTTGTAGCCACGCGCCGAGAACAGCCCAGCCACCCGGGACAGCGCCCCCGCTTCGTTCTCCAGCATGATGGAAATGATGTGGCGCATGGTCTATACCAGGATCATCTCGTTCTGTCCCGCACCCGCGGGGATCATCGGGTAGACGTTCTCCGTCTGATCGGTGATGAAGTCGAGAAACACCGCTTTGTCCTTCACCTTCAATGCCTCCTGCAAAGCGCCTTCGACGTCTTCGGGCCGATCGATGCACATACCCATGTGCCCGTAGCTCTCGGCCAGCATCACGAAATCCGGCAGCGCATCCATATACGACATCGCGTAGCGCCCCTGATAGAAAAACTCCTGCCACTGCCTCACCATGCCCATGTAGCGGTTGTTGAGATTCACGACCTTGATGGGTAAACCATACTGCCGGCAGGTGGACAGCTCCTGAATACACATCTGGATACTGGCCTCCCCGGTGACGCAGGCGACGGTCGCGTCGGGATACGCCAGTTGCACGCCCATCGCCGCGGGCAGGCCAAAACCCATGGTACCGAGGCCGCCGGAGTTGATCCAGCGCCGCGGCTTGTCGAACTTGTAGAACTGGGCGGCCCACATCTGGTGCTGACCGACGTCGGAGGTGACGAAGGCATCGCCCTTGGTGAGTTTGTACAGGCACTCCAGCACGTGCTGGGGTTTGATCACCTTGCTCTGGCGGTCGTATTTGAGGCAATCCATCTCCCGCCATTCGTCGATCTGCGCCCACCACTCTTTGAGGGCCTCCGCATCCGGCTTGCGGCCGCCCTCCTTGACCATCTTGATCATGTCCTTCAGCACGTGATCCACCGAACCGACGATCGGAACATCCACCTTGACGTTCTTGGAGATCGAGGCCGGATCGATATCCACGTGGATGATCTTGGCGTGGGGACAGAACTTGTCGATATTGCCGGTGACCCGGTCGTCAAAGCGGGCGCCGATGGCAATGAGCACGTCGCAACTGTGCATCGCCATGTTCGCCTCATAGGTCCCGTGCATGCCGAGCATGCCCACGAACTGACGGTCGGTGGCCGGATAGGCCCCCAATCCCATGAGGGTGTTGGTGATCGGGAAGCCGAGCAGACGGGTAAAGTCTGTGAGGGGCTTGGATGCCTCGCCGAGGATGACCCCCCCGCCGGTGTACAGCATCGGGCGCTGGGCGGACAACATCAGGTCCACCGCCTTGCGGATCTGCCCGGGATGGCCCTTGACCACCGGATTGTAGGACCGCATGGCGATCTTCTTCGGGTAGGCAAACTCCGTCTTGTGGGCAGTGACATCCTTGGGGATGTCGACCACCACGGGTCCGGGACGGCCGGTGGTAGCGATGTAGAACGCCTTCTTGATCGTGACCGCCAGATCCGCCACATCCTTGACCAGGAAATTGTGCTTCACGCACGGGCGGGTAATGCCCACCGAGTCGACTTCCTGGAACGCGTCATTGCCGATCAGGCTCGTGGGGACCTGCCCGGAGAACACCACCAGGGGAATGGAGTCCATATACGCGGTGGCGATCCCAGTCACCGCGTTGGTCACGCCGGGGCCGGAAGTGACCAGCACGACGCCCGGTCTGCCGGTGGCGCGCGCGTAGCCGTCGGCGGCATGGGCCGCGCCCTGCTCGTGGCGCACCAGGATATGTTTCACCGCTTCCTGTCGGAACAACGCGTCGTAGATGTGGAGCACCGCGCCGCCGGGGTACCCGAACACATACTCGACACCCTCTTCCTCCAAGCAACGGACGAAGATCTCGGCACCGGTCAACTCCACAGTCGGATTCTCCTCAACGCGCCCAGGGCCACCGCGCCCCTATCCACAGCACACGCGGCCGAAACAGGAAAAGCTACTGAATTTCAGTAGATAGGTCAATAGAGAGAGCTGGCTTGCAGGGGCCCCGCGTGGACTACCCGCGGGACGCCACCCGGTCCGGTCCACCCGGCGGCGGAGGTCCCGTGAGCACCTTCAAGTATTCGCGCGCGCGCTGCACCACGGCCGGCGGCAGGCCGCCGTGTTCGGCGATGGTCAGCCCCAGAGACACGCCCGGCTCGCCGATCTTGAGGTGGTAGGTGGGGCGCAGCGTCGCACGGTCAAACAGCATACAGGCATTGCACAGCGGAGGATGCCGCGCGGCGTGGTCCTTGAGCGCGGCGAGGTGGGTATTGACGATCCCCTGCACCCCGCGGCCCGCCAGTTCGTCCAGCACCGCCATCGCGAGGGCGGCGCCTTCCTCCGGGTCGGTGCCGGTACCCAGTTCATCCAGCAGCACCAGGGTATGCGCGTCGGCGGCCTCCAGGATGCGCTTGAGCACCGCGACGTGGCCGGCAAAGGTGGAGAGCTGATGGTACACGCTCTGGCGGTCCCCCACATCCACCATCACCTGCTGGTAGGCACCGATCGCGCAATCGCCTTCCGCCGGAATGTGCAGGCCACAGTGGGCCATAGTCACCAGCAGGCCGAGGGTCTTCAGGGCAACGGTCTTGCCGCCGGTATTGGGCCCGGTCAGCATCAATATGCTGCGCGCGGGGTCCAGACGCAGGGTCAGGGGCACCAGGGACTCAAGGCTGCCGTCGGCGAACTGCTGCATCAGCAGTGGATGGTAGGCCGCGCGCAGATCCACCATGCATTCCGCAGCGAGCCGCGGGGCATGCGCGTTCATATCGGCACTCAGGCGGCCTGCGGCGAGTGCCAGGTCCACCCAGGTCAGCGCCGCGATCAGCCGTTCCAGAGGCTCCGCCTGCTCACGCACCTCGCCACTGACCTCGCGCAGCACACGGTGTTGCTCCGCCCCCACCTTGCCGGCGAGGACTTCCAGCCGGTTGTTCACCCCTACCGCTTCCAGGGGCTCCATGAGGACATCCCGGCCCCCGGCGGCGCTACCGCGCCGCACGCCCTTCAGCGATCCCGCCGCTTCGGCACGCACCTTGATCAGCGCCCGGTCGTGCTGCCATACCACCCGATCAGGTTCTGGCACAAGGCCGGCCAGATCTTTACGCGCCACGCGCGCGCGGACGATGGACTCGGCCTCGCGACGCAGCTCCTGTTGTTCGGTGTGCAGGGTAACCAATGCTGGGCTGGCGTCGTCCCGCAGGCGACCGGACTCGTGCACCGTGCGACCGAGCCGCGCGACTAGTTCCCCGGGCGGCTCCAGGTCGGCGCTCGTGCCGGGGTACAGGGCGGGGCACTGGTGCACCCACGGCACCAGGGCCGCCGCCGCTTGCAGGACCTGAAGGATGTGTTGCAGGGCATTGGGATTCAGGGCCGCGCCGCGGGCACCGGCCTGGCGTAGCGCCGCGCGGATATCCGGCAACGCCGCCAGCACCGGGGCCTGCCCAGCGTCCAGCGTGTGCCGCGCCGCGCTGACGGCGTCCTGCATACGCCGCGCTACCGCGAGATCCGGCGCCGGTTCGAGCGCCCGGGCCGCGTCCGCGCCGTAGGGCGTGGCGGTACGCTGCTCCAGGAGACGCTGGATCGCATCGAAATCCAGGGCTTTCAGGTCACTGCGCATGCGACGTCCGGGGTTCGGGAGACAGGCGTGAAATGGTAACAAAGCCACAGTTGCGGGATCCAGTTGGCGCTATAGTCCCCCCCAGATCACTTGTCAGCGTGCGCGGCACCGCACCATAATGGGCGCGGCGCCAGCGGGCGGCAACACGGTTTTCCATTAATTCGGCTTCCACGAGCGGAGAACGATATGCGCGAGAATACCGGGCTCAGCAGGGTAGCGACCGTTGTGGGTCTCCTGGCCGCAGCGTTGTTCGCTCCGCACGCATCCGCGGCGATCTACAAATGGACCGATCCCAGCGGGGTCATTCATTATTCCCAGACCCCCCCGCCGGAAGGCCAGGCAAAACACTTCGAAGAACTGGCCCCCAGCGGCCTCACCGCACCCCCGCCGGACCCCGGAACTGCGGCGGATACCCAGACTCAGGGTAAGGCCCAGAAGACGGCCGCAAAGACAAAGGCAAAAGAAAAGCCAAAGGGTAAGGAAAAACCCCCGGAAGACCCGGCAGCGCGCGCCGCGCACTGCAAGAAGGCCCAGGAGACCCTCACCCTGCTGGAGACCCACCCCCGGGTCAACCTCCATGAGGCCGGCGGGAAAGTCACCCATCTAACGGAAGAACAGCGCCAGGCGCGGATAGACTCCCTGCGTAAGGATGTGGCCAAGGAGTGCCAGGGCCCCTGAGGCCACGGCACTAGGGAGCCGGTGCGATGCCTTATCTGAAGGTGCAGACCAATGTGGCGGTGGCGCGCGCGCTCCGCACGGCGTTCGTCGAGGCCGCGTCCAGCCAAGTAGCAGCGGCGTTGGGCAAACCGGAGCGTTACGTGATGGTGGCACTGGAACCAGAGACCACCATGGCGTTCGCCGGCACCGACGCACCCCTGGCCTACCTGGAACTCAAGAGCATCGGGCTCCCGCAATCCGCCACCCGTGGCCTCTCCGAGATGCTGTGCGCGCTGGTGCACTCGCAACTGGACATCGACCCCCAACGGGTCTACATCGAGTTCATCGACGCCCCCCGCACCATGTGGGGCTGGAACGGCGACACGTTCTGACCCGGGGCGCCTGTACGTAGCGGCGCCCGGACGGCTACAATCGGCGCTTCCTTCCTGGAACCCGAACAGGCCGTCGAGATCATGCGCGTATCCCAGTTCCCCCTCCACACCGTCCGCGAGGTCCCCGCCGACGCCGAAGTGATAAGCCACCAACTCATGCTGCGTGCCGGCATGATCCGCAAACTCGCGGCCGGGATCTACGCCTGGCTACCCCTGGGGCTGCGGGTGCTACGCAAGGCCGAGGCGGTGGTGCGCGAGGAAATGGACCGCGCTGGCGCCCTGGAATTGTCCATGCCGGCGGTCCAACCTGCGGAACTCTGGCAGGAATCCGGGCGCTGGAAACAATACGGTCCGGAACTGCTGCGTCTGCGCGATCGCCATGACCGCGAGTTCTGTTTCGGTCCCACCCATGAGGAAGTGATCACCGAGCTGGTACGGCGCGAGGTCCGCAGTTACAAGCAACTGCCGGTGAACTATTACCAGATTCAGACCAAGTTCCGGGACGAGGTCCGGCCGCGCTTCGGGGTGATGCGCGCGCGGGAATTTCTGATGAAGGACGCCTACTCGTTCCACCTGGACGCGGCGTCCCTGAACGAGACGTATAGCCGGATGTATGAGGCCTACACCCGGATCTTCACCCGCCTGGGCCTGCGATTCCGGGCGGTGCGCGCCGCCACCGGCAGCATCGGCGGGAACCTGTCCCACGAATTCCACGTACTGGCGGATTCCGGCGAGGACGCCATCGCCCTCTCCAGCGCCAGCGACTACGCGGCCAACGTGGAATTGGCCGAGGCGGTGGCGCCCGCCGGTCCCCGGCCGGCGCCCACCTGCACCCGGGAAACGGTGGACACCCCCGGACAACACACCATCGAGGCGGTCTGCGCATTCCTCAAGGTGCCCGCCGCGCGGTGTGTAAAGACCCTCCTGGTGCAGGGCCACGACGGCGGACTGGTGGCCCTGGTGCTGCGCGGCGATCATCAGCTCAACGTGACCAAGGCGGAACGCCTGGAGGCGGTGCACGCACCCCTCACCTTCGCCAGCGATGCCCAGATCCGGGCCGCGGTGGGCTGCGGGCCCGGTTCCCTGGGCCCCCTGGGGCTCGCCATGCCGGTGATCGTCGACCGCAGCGCCGCACACTTGGCGGACTTCGTGTGCGGCGCCAACGTGGAGGACTGCCACCTGACCGGGGTGAACTGGGGGCGGGATCTGCCCGAACCCCAGGCCGCGGATCTGCGCAATGTGGTGGAGGGCGACCCGAGCCCCGAGGACGACGGGGTGCTGTCCATCGCCCGCGGCATCGAGGTGGGCCATGTATTCCAACTCGGCACCAAGTACAGCCAGGCCATGAATGCCACGGTGTTGGACGAGTCCGGCCGCGCAGTGGTCATGACCATGGGTTGCTACGGCATCGGGGTGTCGCGGGTAGTGGCCGCCGCCATCGAGCAGAACCATGACGAAAACGGGATCTTTTGGCCACCGCCGCTGGCGCCGTTCCAGGTGGCCGTGGCGCCGGTTCATATGCACAAATCGGCGCGACTGCGGGACGCCGCCGAGGGCCTGTACGCCGAGCTGCGAGCGGCCGGTATCGAGGTACTGTTCGACGACCGCGCGGTGCGCCCCGGGGTGATGTTCGCGGACCTGGAGCTGATCGGGATCCCCCAGCGGGTGGTGATGAGCGACCGCGGGCTGGACGCCGGTACCGTGGAGTACAAGGGGCGGCGCGACGCCGCGAGCCGCGACCTGCCCCGGGAAGGTATCCTGGCCTTCCTCAAGGCGCGCCCGGACACGGTCGAATAAGAGGGGGAGTGGCCGACGCCGCCGCAGCGTCCCGGCGCGGGACCGGCGGCCACCGCGACCGGGCCGCGCGAGGACGCAATCGATGATGGGGCGAAGCCTGGCACTGCTGATCCTGCTGCTGTCCGTGATAGCGGCCCCGTGCCAGGGCGCTACCACCGGCGCCCAGCGCCCCGACCCGGAACTCCTGGCCCAGCTGCGCAAAGCGATCCGGGATCCCCATGGCTTCCGGGACCGCTTCGCCGCGGAGGTATGGCTGCTGGACATGTCCGGGCGGTTGCGCAACAAGGTGCCGGACCCCACCGAACGGCTGACGATACTCAAGGCGGTACACTACGAAGCGACCCGGGCCGGGCTCTACCCGGAACTGGTACTGGCCCTGATACAGGTGGAGAGTAACTTCGACCGCTATGCAATTTCCAACGCGGGTGCGCTGGGCCTGATGCAGGTCATGCCGTTCTGGTTGAAGGAGATCGGGCGTCCCAACGACAGCCTGTTCGACATCCAGACCAATCTACGTCTGGGCTGCACCATCCTCGCCTACTATCTGAAGCGCGAACACGGCGACCTGCGCGCGGCACTCGCCCGCTACAACGGCAGCGCGGGTCAGCGTCAGTATCCGGACCGGGTTTTATATCTGCTCAGTCAGCGCTGGTACATGCAGTGACGCCGGCGCGGTCCGGGACTACTCCACCCGGAACCCCGGGATGAGAGGCAGGTCCACGGGTTCGCAGTCCACCGCGTCCACCCGTGCCGCCGGCGGACCCACCTGCAGCCAGTCGCGTAGCACGTTCACGTCCTGCTCCCGACCGCAGGCCACCACCTCCACCCGCCCATCGGGGAGGTTGCGCGCATACCCACTGACCCCCAGAGTCACCGCCTGCTGACGGGCAGAGGCACGGAAGAACACCCCCTGCACCCGTCCGGAGACTACACAGCGCACGCAGGTGATCACGGCAATGCCAGCTTCGCGGCCTGCGCCGCCGGCAGCCCGCCAACCGCGGGCACCGTGGAAGAAATAGCGGTCCGGATCCTGGTCCGTGTCCGCGTGAGCGGTAACCCACGAAAACCGTAGTGGTGGCTACGGTTTGAGTGAAGAGCAAGCCTGCGGAGCCGAAGACCAGCCAGAACCGCGATAGGCCGCCTTCGTTCACACTCTTTCTTCCCACCAGCAGCGGATTCCAGGCTCATCCCAACCCCTTGGCCCGGTCCCCCGCCGCCCGGTGAGAAATGCGGGCTAGCGCTCCTGCATGACGGGACGCGCGGCCATCTATTTCAATGGCCGACCGGCCGCGTGGCGGCAGAGCGCTCCATGCTCTGGATGAACTCCTCCAACACCTTCTCGGTCAGCGGCCCCGTATGGTGTCCGACCACTATGCCCTTGGGATCGACGATATAAGTGGTCGGCAACCCCCACACCGGCCCCAGGCTGGTCATCGGCGTGGGCTCGGTGTACAGCACGGGATAATGGATCCCGTGGGCCACGACGAACTGCTTCAGGCGCCGTTGCGAGATACGTTCAAAATTGACACCCAGCACTACCGCATCATTCCGGTTCTGAACGCTGAAGCGCTCCAGTTCCGGCAGCTCCTCCAGGCATGGCGGGCACCAAGTAGCCCAATAGTTCACGATCACCCACTTCCCGCGGTAATCCGACAGCTTATGGGTTAGCCCGTCCACGCCGGGAAGGGTAAAATCCACCGGGGCCGGCGCTGGTGCTGTGGCTGGTACCGCCGGCAGCGCCGGCACCAGCCACAGCAGGCCGACCAATGCCAGGGTCCCGCGGACCCAGACCTGAGCTGACATGACCGACCCTCGCATAAACCGGCTCCCACCCCTGCTGTTGCGATCCGCGTGGCCTTGCGAACCCGGCCGTCGCGCCCCCGTACCATACCGGAGAACCCGATGAGCGCAAATAGCGAATTCCGTACTGAGAAAGACAGCCTCGGGGAGCTGAAAGTTCCTGCCTCCGTTTGGTATGGCATCCAAACTGCCCGGGCACTGCGCAATTTCCCCATCAGCGGCCGGGGACCGGACCGCGACTTCGTGCTCGCGCATGTGCGGGTCAAACGCGCCGCCGCTCAGGTCAACCACGCAGCCGGATGGCTGGAGCCGAAACTGGCGCAGGCGATTATCGACGCCTGCGATCGGATCCTGAATGGGGAACTCCTGGACCAGTTCGTGGTGGATCGGTTTCAGGCCGGTGCCGGCACTAGTCACAACATGAACAGCAACGAGGTGATCGCCAATCTTGCCAACGTGAGCTTGGGCGGGAACCGGGGCGGCTACCACCCCGTGCATCCCAACGACCACGTCAACATGGGGCAGAGCACCAATGACACCATCCCCACCGCGCTGCGCTTGGCGGCGCTGACGAAGCTGCCGCACCTGCGCGCCGCGGTTCAGGAAATGGCGGATGCCTATGCCAGGATCGCGGCGCGCGAGCAGGACACGGTCAAGAGCGGGCGCACCCACCTTCAAGATGCGGTTCCCACCACCATCGGGCGGGAGTTCCATGGCTATGCGTGGACCTTGCGCCGCTGCAGCCGCGCCCTGGACGAGATCCGGCCGGCGCTGTGCGAGATCGGGTTGGGAGGCAGCGCCGCGGGCACCGGGCTCAACACAGCGCCGGGTTACCCGCAGGCCGTGGCAGCAGAGCTCGCTCGCCTGACCGGCGAGCCGATCCGCTCCGCCACGGACCTCGCAGCTCAGATGCAGTCCATGCATGACCTGCAGCGCCTGTCCTCGGCGCTGCGGGATCTCGCGCTGGAACTATCCCGAATCAGCAATGACATGCGCCTACTCGCATCGGGCCCGCGCACCGGACTCGGGGAGATCCGCCTGCCGCCGGTGCAGCCCGGTTCCAGCATCATGCCCGGCAAGGTGAACCCGGTGATGTTCGAGATGCTGAATATGGTGTGCTTCCAGGTCATCGGTCAGGACGCCGCGGTCAGCGCCATGACTCAGGCCGGGCAGTTGGAGCTGAACGTCATGATGCCAGCCCTCGGTTCCGCCCTGTTCGACGCCATGGACTGGCTGACCCACGCAGTCCGGGCCGCCACCGAACGCAACCTTTCCGGGCTCGAGGTGGACCGGGAACGCTGCAAGGCGTTTCTACACGCGAGCGTGGGGCTCGCCACCCTGCTCAATACCCGGATCGGCTACGCGGCGGCGGCGGAACTGGCCAAGGCGTCCGAGCACAGCGGCCGGCCGATACGGGAGCTGGTGGCGGAACGGGGCCTGATGGCGGCCGACGAATTCGACCAATTGGTATTGCGCGCGGCGCGCGATGGACGCGTCGAAGACTAGCGCGTCTTGCGTGCTGGCGTTGGTCCCGAGGACCACGCAGGCTCCCGGGACCGCGGCCGCGGGACGTTCACGGCCTCAGTCCCCGAGGCGCGCTCCGATGACCAGTTCCTGCCCCACCACCAAATGGTTGGGATCTGCGATGCGGGACTTATTGGCATCGTAGACGGCGCGCCAGTAGTCAGGCGCGCCGTAGAAACGCGCGGCAATGATGGCCAGGGTATCGCCGGGACGGACCCGGTACATCTGGTGGTTGCGAAGCACGTCGCGTTCGAGGGCAGCGGCCTGCACGTATGCGGGTTTGCCCGCGTGACGGCGGACCAGGGCGTCCACGGACTTCAGGCGGGCGCGCTGCGCGGCGTTCAGGTCCTGGGTCCGTTCCAGACGATCGGCGATAAAACGGGCCTTTCCTTGGAAGAACTGACTATAGGCGAGCTGGGCCTCCGCGGTGGCCAGCTCCGCCTGCTTCCGGGCCTCCGGGTACTGCCGGTTGCGCAACGCCGTCTCGGCCTGCTTCAACAATCCGTCGGTCGGGGTCCACAATTGGGCCGCACGCCCGGTCTCTTGAACCGCCATCCGCGCCGCCTGCACGGCGGCCCGGGCCTGGACCGCACTACCCGCGTCCAACTCCTGGGCCAGGGCCGATCGCGCCGCCAGCCCCGCGCCGGAGACCAACGCCAGGGCGAATGCGAATGGAAAGACCCGTGGCCGGTTACGCCGATACCAAGTGTAGTGTTTCACGCCGCGTCCTTCCTGATTGGATGGGCCGGTGGGCACGCTCCGCCAGTCCCGATACCGCACCGGCTCGCATCGTGAGAATTCAGCGTTCCTGAGGCGATCCGGTGAGCGCCGCCTTACGCGCCGCGGTGGCGACCACCCGCGCCGCCACCGCATCACGACGCGCGGCCCGGTAGGCACCGGACTCCAGCTCCTGCTGGGCTTGGTCCAACAAGCGCTGGGCCGACTCCACGCCCTCCGGGGCCGTGCGAGCCGCGCCCGCTGCACGCGCGGCCTGGATCGCCTGCCGCGCATCGCTCATCTCTTGGACCGGGACGCTGGCGCAACCTCCGATCCCAAGTAAGACGATGCACATCACGATTCTATTCAGCACGCCCTGTGCCTCCGCGGACATCGCGCCCGGCCAGACTCGAAGGAAACACGCGCCACTGGTACGCCGGCGCGCGGACGTGATCGGTCCGCCGACAGGGTCCCAGCGCCGGGCTGGACTGGCTGGCCATCGAGCATGACAGTCAATTATTTATGTAATTCAAACGCTAACATCCATCGCACAAGGCGTCAAGGTAACCTCAGCGGATGAAACCCGGCGCACCCGGCGCTACAATGCGCGACAGTTAGGGGAACCATTCCGGAGCCGGTCGCCATGCCCATAGTGATCTATCACAACCCGAAGTGTTCCAAATCCCGCCAGACCCTGCAGCTGCTGCGGGATCGGGGCATCGAACCGCAGATCGTGGAATACTTGGACACCCCGCCCAGCCCCAAGGAGCTGGAGCGGATCCTGGCATTGCTGGGACTGGAGCCCCGTGAGCTGATGCGGCGTCGGGAACCCGAATACGCCGCGGCAAACCTGGACGATCCGGGTCTCACCCGGGACACCCTGATTCGGGCCATGATCCAGCGCCCGCGATTGATCGAACGCCCCATCGTCGTCGCCAACGGCAAGGCCGCCCTGGGCCGCCCTCCCGAGAACGTACTGGAGATCCTGTAAGATGCCCGACGTCCTGGTCCTGTACTACAGCCGTTACGGCGCCACTGCGGAGATGGCCCAGCGTATCGCCCGCGGCGTAGAGGAGGTGCCGGACATGCAGGCACGCATCCGCACGGTGCCCGCCGTCTCCCCGGTCAGCGCGGCGGTGGAGGACGAGATCCCGGCCGCGGGACCGCCCTACGCCCGCCATGAGGACCTCACCGAATGCGCCGCCCTGGCCCTGGGGAGCCCCACCCGTTTCGGCAATATGGCGGCACCATTGAAGCATTTTCTCGACACCACCGGCAGCCTGTGGCTGTCCGGCGCGCTCTCCGGAAAACCGGCAGCGGTATTTACCTCCACGTCGAGCCTGCACGGCGGACAGGAGGCCACCCTGCTGAGCATGATGTTGCCACTATTGCATCACGGCATGCTGGTGCTGGGCATCCCCTATAGCGAGACCGACCTGCTGTCCACCACCACCGGCGGGACCCCCTACGGCCCCAGCCATCTAGCGGGCACCGACAGCAAGCGGCCGCTCAGCGAGGAGGAACGGCGCCTGTGCCGCGCGCTGGGACGACGCCTCGCGCTGACCGCCCACGCCCTGGCGCGCTGAATGCGCCTGCAATCGTGACGCGCTACACGAGGTCCGCGCGCAGCGGACCCGTGCCGTGAACGCGCGGCGCAGGCGCGGCGGCGTTGGCGCCGCCGGACTAGAGCCCGTCTCAAAATCGCGGATCGGGCGGCACGACGCGAACCCCGCGAGAAGCGCTGTTTACCCGCAGCAAATAAGCACCGCGGCAGGATCCGCAACGCCGCATGCGCGGCCGCGATGCATTTGAGATGGGTGCTCGTAGTGTTCCGCGTTTGAAGACCCTACAACCTTCTGCTCAGCCGGACAGCACGGACCGAATGAACGGCAGAGTAAGGCGACGTTGCGCCGCCAGGGCGGCGGTATCCAGTCGATCCAGAATGCCGCACAACACTTTCAAATCGCGCGGACAATGGGTCAACAAGTAGTGGGCGGCATCGTCGGCCAGCGTCAGGCCCCGAGTAGCGGCGCGGCATTGCAATACTTGGCGCTTCTCCGCCTCGTCCAACTCCTGCAACCCGAAGGTCAGCCCGCCCGCCAGTCGTGAGGCCAGATCCGGCAACAGCCCCATCCCCTGGGCCCGCGCGGCGCCCGCCACGGCCCAACGGGCGCCGGTATCCTGGAGCCGATGGTAGAGATCCACTAGCGCCAGTTCCCACTCCCGGTCGCCGGCAACGCAGTGCGCATCATCCAGGCACACCACATCCAGCTGCTCGAGTCCTTCCAGGACCGCAGGCACAAAACGGCCGCGGTCCGCCAACGGCACATAGGCCGCGCGA
Source organism: Chromatiales bacterium 21-64-14 (assembly GCA_002255365.1). Classification (NCBI taxonomy): domain Bacteria; kingdom Pseudomonadati; phylum Pseudomonadota; class Gammaproteobacteria; order Chromatiales; species Chromatiales bacterium 21-64-14. Next base: position 59,066 of record NCBI01000004.1, on the reverse strand, counting down.
CCGCCAACGGCGGCCGCGCAAACCGCTTGGAGCAGATGGGTCTTGCCCAGGCCGGGTCCACCCCATAGAAAGATCCCGGTCTCTGCGACGCGTCCCAGGGCAACGGCACGCAGCGCGTCCACCAGCGCCTCGTTGGGGCCCGCCACGAAGGCCTCGAAGGTGGCGGCTTCCCGCCGGCCTAGGTCCAGGGGAATCTGACTCGTCACGTCCATTTCCGCGGCGCGGGTACGCGGACCGAGGCCGGCGTCAACCACGCCCGCGCACGGCGGATGCCGCATGCAGGACGCCACCGGCCCTCGGTCGTGGATTCAACGCCGTGCCTCCTGCCACCCACGTCGCCCCCACACCCAGAGGTAGTCCGCCCAACTGGCCACCGTGGTCACCAGCACCATGGCCATGAAGGTCTCAATCCACCCGCCGGCGAGGGGGTACACACCGCGGTCGAACAGCACCGCCAGCACCAAGACGATCTGAGCGGTGGTGTTCCACTTGCTCACCGGACTGGGGGCCGGGTCGAAGGGTCCGAACCGAAAATGGTAGGCGACCGCGCCGGCCACAATAGTGAGATCCCGGGCGACCACCAGCGCCACCAGCCAGCGTGGCACGACCTCCAGCCAGCCGAGCACCCCGTAGGCACAAACCAGCAACAGCTTGTCCGCCAAGGGATCCAGCAGGGCGCCGATCCGGCTGGTCCAGCCGTAACGCTTGGCCAGAGCGCCGTCGAGGGCATCCGAGAGGCCCGCCAGGGCGAACAGGGTCAGGGCGGCCCGGTCCCACTGCCGGAACAGCAGCACGCCCATGGGCGCTACCAGCAGGATCCGGGACAGCGTGATCAGGTTGGGAAGATCCCGACCCTTCATGACACCAATCGGTAGCGCAAGGTGATGGTGGCGCCGCCGTCCGGGATCGCCGGGGACGCGGTGCCGGGCGCCCCGGGTACAACGGCGCGGCCCTGGCCCGGCCCTTGAGGTCCGGATAGTGGCTGAGACTCAGATGGAATTTGGTTTTGGTTTTGAGACTCCAGGGTGCGGCCCAGGGAAATCGCCTGGGTCAGAGACTGGACATCGCCCTGAACCTCCACTCGGAAGATCGCCTGCGACGGGCGCACCTCGACCGGCTGCACATGCAATACCGGCCCAAGATGGCGCAGGTAGCTCAACACCCGGGCATAGGCGGAGAGCGATCCGACCGGGCCGATGGACACCCGGACCAGCGTCCGCGCCCGATCGCCGGCGGGCACCGCGAAACGCGCCGCCAGGCGATCTGCAATGCCGTTGACCCCGGTCTCTATCAGCGCATCCTCGGTGGCGGCACCGGACACCCATCCGACGGTGTGATCCCCGAGGTAAAGGGTCCAACGCGCCTGCCAATCGCCGCTCGGCCGATGGACGACGCGGCCGACCAGAATCGCATGGGTATCGTAACGCGCGGATGCCTTGCGGATCGGGGGCCCAAAATCCCCCCACAGATCACCGAAACTCAGGCGCCCCTCATCCTCCAGATCCATGAGGGGCAGCAGCACCGGGATCCCGCGCGCGCCCGCGGCCTTCATCAGCGACTGCTCCACGGGCGACTGCGCGTCCGCGCCCACAATGGCACGCTGCATGCCGTCCTCCACCGCGAGCCACACCAGGGTAGTGGGGCGGGCACTACCCCACACCGGTAGATGCGCCGCCTGCAGGGCCTGATGCACCGCGCCGGGATCGAAACGCACCCAGAGGCTGGGGGTCGGGCTGGGGGTCGGGCCGGGGGTCGGGCCGGTGCCCTGCTCCAGGTAGCGGTACTCCAGCACGAAGCGGGCGGGGTCCTGCAGGGCGGGGATGAGCCCCGGGTCGGACGCCGCCGTAGCGTTGCCGGAGACCCGTTCGAACACCTCCGCGAGGCCGGCGCGGAATGCCGCCAGACGCTCGGTAACACCCTGCCCGGTCACCGGCTCCTCCACGGCGTAGAGGCCCCTGACCATACGCGCCTGCGCCGACGCGGCGATCAGCAACAGCCCCAGGATCGCCGACGCGGCGACCGCTCTGGGCCACTGTGTTCCCCGTTGCCGATTCCGGGTCTGCGCCACTGCTCACTCCCCACCATCGCTCCGACCCCGGGGTTTCCCGAAGGCGCCAGAATGGCGCTAAAATAGCACAGTTCCTGCGCCGGAACCGAGCCGCCCGCGGGCGCCACAGCGCGCCGTTTACAGGCCCCATCCCGGCCCGCTAGCATAGGGCCCCCACTGCAGGAGCGTATTGTGTCCAACGACGCGGACCGCACGGCGGCCCCCCCTTCCTCCGAGCCCGATTCCACCCCGTTGAGCTACCGGGCCGCCGGCGTGGACATCGACGCGGGGGCGCGGCTGGTGGAGCGCATCAAGCCGTTCGCGGCCCGTACCCACCGGCCCGGGGTGCTGGGCGGACTGGGCGGTTTCGCCGCCCTGTTCGAACTGCCACTGGCACGCTACCGGCAACCGGTGCTGGTATCCGGCACCGACGGCGTGGGAACCAAGCTCAAGCTGGCCATCGAACTCGGCCGCCACGACACGGTGGGCATCGACTTGGTGGCGATGTGCGTCAACGACGTGGTGGTGCAGGGCGCCGAACCCCTGCTGTTCCTGGACTATCTTGCCACCGGCCGGCTGGATGTGGATGTCGCTGCGCAAGTGATCCAGGGCATCGCCGCCGGTTGCGAACAAGCGGGCGCCGCCCTGGTGGGTGGGGAGACCGCCGAAATGCCGGGGATGTACAGCACGGGTGACTACGACCTGGCGGGCTTTTGTGTGGGCATCGTGGAGAAGGAACGCATCATCGACGGCTCCCAGGTACGCCCGGGAGACGTACTGATCGGCCTCGCGTCCTCCGGCCCGCACTCCAATGGGTATTCGCTCATCCGCAAGGTCCTGGAGCACAGCGCAACCGACCTGAATCAGGACTTCCATGGCCGCAGTCTGGGCACAGTGCTGCTGACCCCTACCCGCATCTATGTAAAGCCCCTGCTTGCCCTGATGGAGCGCGTCGAGGTCCATGCCCTGGCCCATATTACCGGGGGCGGGTTACCGGAGAACCTGCCGCGGGTACTGCCGGCAGGGACCCGGGCGCTGCTGGAGGCGCGCGCCTGGCCGCGCCCACCGGTGTTCGACTGGCTTCAGGAACGCGGCCGGATCGTCGATGAGGAACTGTACCGCACCTTCAACTGCGGAATCGGCATGGTGGTATGCGTCGCGCCGCAGGCAGCCGAGCTCGCCCTGGAACTACTGACGGCACAGGGCGAAACTCCCTGGGTCATCGGGCAGGTAGAGGCGTCCGCGGATCCAGAACCGGCAGTGGAGATCCGATGAGCGGTGCCGGTGGAAGTCCCCTTCCCCTGGTGGTCCTGATCTCCGGCCGCGGTAGCAATCTTCAAGCCCTGCTGGACGGCGCGGTGCGCGGCACGTTGCCGGTGGAAATCCGCGCGGTGATTTCCAACCGGCCCCAGGCCCCTGGACTGGAACGGGCACGGCGCGCTGGGATAGCCACCGAAGTGGTGGACCATCGCACCCCGGGTGCTCCAGCGGGAGACTTCGACACGGACTTGCTGAACACCATCGAGCGCTATCAGCCCGGGCTGGTGGTCCTGGCCGGCTTTATGCGCATCTTGAGCCCGGAATTCGTCGCCCACTATCCGGGCCGCATCCTGAACATCCACCCATCGCTGCTGCCGGCGTTTCGCGGGCTGGATACCCACCGCCGCGCATTGGAGGCCGGCGTGCGGGAACACGGCGCCAGCGTACACTTCGTCACCGCGGAGCTGGATAGCGGACCGGTAGTAGTCCAGGCGCGCGTACCGGTGCTTCCCGGCGACGACGCCGAGCGCCTCGCCGCTCGGGTACTGGAACAGGAACACCGCATCTACCCATTGGCGGTGCGCTGGTTCGCCGCCGGCCGCCTGCACTTGAATGAACGCGGCGTGTGGCTGGACGGGCGCCGCCTGGAACAACCGGTTTCACTCACCGCGGATGCCGAGGTGCCGACATGAATCGGCGCGGGATCACGATGGTGCTTGCGCTGCTGGCGACGCTACCGGGGACCGCGCGCGCGGACTGCGATCTCACGCATCTTCCACCTTTTGCGGCACGCTATCAGGTAACCGCACTGGGCGGGCTCGCCACGGTGGGCGAATACCGGATCTCCCTGACCCAGACCGGCGCGGATCGTTTCCGCTATGAGACGGTCAGCCACCCGGTGGGGATCGTCGCCTGGTTCAAGAACGAGCGCCTGTTGGAACGCAGCGACTGGACCCTGGACGGCCAAGCCATCCGCCCCGAGGATACCCTGTACCAGAAACGCGTGGGTGACAAAAACCGCGTCATCCGCACTACCTTCGACTGGCCCGCCCACCACGCGGTGCAAGTCGACGACGGCCGCACCAAGGTACTGGATATCCACGACGGCGTCCTGGACCGGATCCTGTTCCAGGTGGCGTTGATGCGGGACCTGATTCAACAGCGCACGCCGCTGGAATACCGCTTCGTGGACAAGGGCCGGCTCAAGACCTTCCGGTTCAAGGTGATGGGCCGGGAGACAGTAGGAACCCCGATGGGCGACTTCGAGGCGGTGAAACTCAAACGCGTCCCGCTGCCCGGCGAGAAAGCTGACTACGTGTGGGCGGCACCGCGGCTATGTTATCTGCCGGTACGCATCGCCTACTGGAAGTCCGAGGGACCGGCCTTCAACGTGTTACTGCGGTCCCTGGACGGACACCTCAACCCAAACGCCCCGGCGCAGGCGCGGGTCCCGGCCGCATCGGCGGAAGCCACCGTGGGCACGCCTGCGCCGCGATAGCCGTGGATCAGGCCTTCGGCAAGGTTACGCCGCGTTGGGCTTGGTACTTGCCACCGCGGTCCCGGTAGGACACCTCGCAAACCTCGTCCGCCTCCAGGAAGATAACCTGGGCCACCCCCTCGTCGGCGTAGATCTTGGCGGGTAGCGGTGTGGTATTCGAGAATTCCAGGGTCACGTGCCCCTCCCATTCGGGTTCCAGGGGCGTGACGTTCACGATGATGCCACAGCGGGCATAGGTGGACTTGCCCAGGCAGATGGTAAGCACGTTGCGGGGGATCCGGAAGTACTCCACGGTGCGTGCCAGAGCGAAGGAATTCGGCGGGATGATACACACCTTGCCGCGCACGTCGACAAAACTATTGGAATCGAAATTCTTGGGGTCGACCACCGCCGAATTGATGTTAGTGAAGATCTTGAATTCATCGGCACAGCGCATGTCGTAGCCGTAGCTCGACGTGCCGTAGGAGATGAGACGCCCCGCGCCGTTTTCCCGAACCTGGCCCGGCTCGAACGGATCGATCATGCCGTGCTGCTCGGCCATGCGCCGGATCCACTTGTCAGCCTTGATGGACATTGCTCATGAACCGGGACCCGGGCGCGGCCCACCGGCCGTCGCTGCGCGCCCCGGTGCGGGCCGCCTCAGTTGTTCTGAATGACGATGCTGGGAAACCGCGCGCTGAAATCCTTGGCCTGCAGCGACAACTTGGCGGCGGCGCGACGCGCGATGGCGCGGAAGATGCCGGCTATCCGTCCGTCCGGGTCCGCCACCACCGAAGGCTTGCCGTGGTCCGTGTCGTGTTGGATGCTGCCGTCCAGGGGCAACGAGCCGAGCAGTTCCACCCCGTGCTGCTCGGCCAGGCGCTTGCCGCCGCCCTCGCCGAAGATGTGCTCCTCGTGGCCGCACTGGCTGCAGATATGCAGACCCATGTTCTCCACGATGCCGAGTACCGGCACGTCCACCTTCTCGAACATCTTGAGACCCTTGCGCGCGTCGAGGAGCGCAATGTCCTGGGGTGTGGTCACGATCACCGCCCCACTCACCGGAACCCGCTGGGCCAGGGTGAGTTGGGTATCGCCGGTACCCGGCGGCAGATCGATCACCAGGTAATCCAGATCCTTCCAGCGTGTGTCGTTGAGCAGTTGTTCCAGGGCCTGGGTCACCATCGGGCCGCGCCAGATCATCGGCGTCTCCTCATCGACCAGAAACCCGATGGACATCGCCTGCAGGTGATAGCTGTTCAGGGGCTCCAGGGTCTTGCCATCCTTGGAATCCGGCTTGCCCTTGATACCCAGCATGCGCGGCTGGCTGGGTCCGTAGATGTCGGCATCCAGGATTCCCACCGTGGCACCCTCGGCGGACAGCGCCAAAGCCAGGTTCACCGCGACCGTGGATTTCCCGACACCACCCTTGCCCGACGCCACGGCGATGATGTTCTTGATGTTCTGCAGGGGCTTCAGATTCTTCTGCACCGTATGGGCGGTGATCTTGGAGGAGACGTCGATGTCCACCCCGCTCACGCCGGCAATGGCTGCAATTTTAGCCTTCACCGCCTCCTTCAGGGTCTCATAGTGTCCCTTGGCCGGGTAGCCGAGCACGATGCTCACGGACACCTTGCCACCTTCGATCGCGATGTTCTTGACCGACTTGGTGGAGACCAAGTCCTTGCCCAGGTACGGGTCCACGTACTCCTTGATGGCTGTTTCCACCTGGAGTTGGGAGACGTCCGCCATGTTCGAAACCTCCTACGCAATGCGCCGGCCGCGGGGCCGGCGCAGATTCGCTCTGGCTAAGATGTCCATTGTACACCAATCACCCTCCACCTCCCACACCGGGCCCGGGCGGGTCGGTGGCGGGCCCGCCCCGGAATTGGTACTGTAGGCACGCCCCGCAGCCCGCGGCGCAGCGCCGACAAGTCATTGATCGTCCATGAGCCCGACACCGCGCAAGATCCTGGTCACCAGCGCCCTGCCCTACGCCAACGGGCCCATCCACCTGGGCCACCTGGTGGAGTACCTGCAGACCGACATCTGGGTCCGGTTCCAGCGCATGCGCGGCCACGAATGCCACTATGTGTGCGCGGATGACGCCCATGGCACCCCGATCATGCTGCGCGCCTGGCAGGAGGGGGTAGATCCCGAGGCCCTGGTCCAACGCATCGGCCGGGAACATCAAGAGGACTTCGCGGGGTTCCGGATCGCCTTCGACCAGTACCATAGCACCCACTCACCGGAGAACCGGGAACTCGCCAACCTCGTCTACCAGCGCCTGCGGGACGCCGGTCACATCGCCCAACGCACGGTCACCGATCTCTACGACCCGGAGAAAAAGCTGTTCCTGCCGGACCGCTTCATCAAGGGGACCTGCCCGCGCTGCGCGACCCCGGACCAGTACGGCGACAGCTGCGAGGCCTGCGGCGCCACCTACAGCCCGGCCGAGCTGAAGGACCCGGTATCGGTGCTCTCCGGGGCACGCCCCGAGGAACGCGAAAATCTGCACCTGTTCTTCCGGCTGACGGATTTCGAACCGATGCTGAAGGAATGGACCCGCGGTGGCCACGTGCAGGCAGAGGTGGCCAACAAGCTGGAGGAGTGGTTCGCGGCCGGGCTCCGGGAATGGGACATCTCCCGCGACGCCCCGTACTTCGGCTTCGAGATCCCCGACCACCCCGGCAAGTACTTCTACGTGTGGCTCGATGCCCCCATCGGCTACATGGCGAGCTTCCGCAAGCTGTGCCTACGCACCGGCCTGGACTTCGACGCCTGGTGGGGGCCGGACTCCGGCGCCGAGCTGTACCATTTCATCGGCAAGGACATCATCTATTTCCACGCCCTGTTCTGGCCGGCCATGCTCCATGGCAGCGGATTCCGTACCCCCACCGCGATCTGCACGCACGGGTTCCTGACGGTGAACGGACGCAAAATGTCCAAGTCCCGCGGCACCTTCATCCGCGCACGCACTTATCTCGACCATCTGGACCCGGAGTACCTGCGTTACTACTTGGCGGCCAAGCTGAGCAGCGGTGTCGACGACCTGGACCTCAACCTGGAGGACTTCACCCAGCGGGTAAACGCCGATCTGGTGGGCAAGGTGGTCAATATCGCGAGCCGCTGCGCCGGATTCATCCACAAGCTCGCGGGCGGACGGCTCGCGGACACCCTGGCGGATGCGCCGCTCTACCAACGTTACGCCGACGCCGCACCAGTGATCGCCGGCCACTACGAGGCGCGCGACTACGGCCGTGCCATGCGCGAGATCATGCTGCTGGCGGATTTGGCAAACCAATACATCGACGAACACAAGCCCTGGCAAGCGGCCAAGGACCCGGCGCGGAGCGCCGAGGTGCAAGGGGTATGCACGTTAGGATTGAATCTGTTCCGGATGCTCATGATTTATCTCAAGCCGGTACTGCCCGCCATCGCCCTGCGCGCCGAGGCGTTCCTCGCGGTGCCCCCCCTGGCATGGGCGGACGCCGGGCGGGTGTTGCTGAGCCATAGCATCGCCGTGTTCACGCCCCTGTTGCAGCGCATCGAGCCCGCGGCGGTGCTGGCCATGATGGAGAGTTCGGAACGGGAGGCAGCGCAGCGCCGACCGGGCACTGGGGAGCAGGCGGCGCCTGCACCCGAGCTGGAACTGGAATCGGAGCCGGCCACGCCGCCGATCACCTACGATGAATTCGCCAAGGTCGATCTGCGGGTGGCGCGGATCCTGCGCGCCGAGGCGGTGGAGGGCGCCGACAAACTGCTGCGCCTGACCCTGGATCTCGGCGGCACCACCCGCACCGTATTCGCCGGGATAAAATCCGCCTACCGTCCCGATGATCTCGCCGGACGCCTGACGGTGATGGTGGCGAACCTCGCCCCGCGCAAGATGCGCTTCGGAGTATCCGAAGGCATGGTGCTGGCGGCCGGGCCCGGTGGACAAGACCTGTGGCTGCTGGCGCCGGATGCCGGCGCGCGCCCCGGGATGCGGGTGAAATAGACCGCGTACGGCGGACTTGCCGCTCTTCCCGTTACGCCCGCCGACCGGCCCGGCACGGGGACCGGCCATGGTGTATCCATCCAGGCAACAGGCCATGTATCCATGCTGCCCGCCGCCCTCACGCTGATTCTCGGGTGCCTCCTGTTTGGGGGGCTGCGATTGTGCAAGCGCGGGCGCGCCGCGCGCGCGCAAACCACGCTGGTGGAACGCATCGAAGCCGTGCTCCCGCAGACCCAGTGCCAACGCTGCGGCTACCCCGCGTGCCGGCCCTACGCCGAGGCCGTTGCCCGGGGCGAGCGGGATCTGAACCGCTGCGCGCCCGGCGGCGACGCCACCATCCGCGCCCTCGCCCGGTTGCTGGGACGATCACCCAGGCCCCTGGATCCGGAGGTGGGCAACGCGGCGCCTGCGGCGCGCGCGGTGATCGACGAGGGTCCGTGCATCGGCTGCACCCTGTGCATCCAAGCCTGCCCCGTCGATGCCATCGTCGGCGCGCCGGGGCTGATGCACACCGTGCTGGCCCAAATCTGCACCGGCTGTGAACTCTGCGTGGCGCCCTGCCCGGTGGACTGCATCGCCATAGTCCCGGCGACGGAACCGTCCGCTCGGGCAAGGCCCTGGGTCACGGGCCGGCGGCGCGCGCGCCGGGCGGCCCAACAGGCGCGCGCGCGTTATGAACGCCACTGTGCACGCATCGAACGGGAGCAGGCCGAACGCCAGGCACGACGCCAAGCCAAGCCGGGGATCTCACCCTACGCGGCGCACTCCGACGCGGAGCGGCAGACGGTGATTCAGGCCGCCCTGGAACGGGTGCGGGCACGGCGCGCCGCCGCCCGGTCCGGCGCGGGCTAATCCGACCCCGGGCCGGGGGCGGCGAACTTTGTTATACTTCGCTCGCCAGGAGTCTGTCCATGTCATCCATACCACCATGGCGGCCGCGGTAAACCGGCACGACATTGGCCCGACATTGATTGGTCTCTTGGGTACCACCGCACCCGCTATGCCTCGTCAAGCGATCGAGCAGCGCCGCTCGCTCTCCCGTCAGGCCTGCGGCACGCGGATGACCCGGCCCGGCGCCCAGGTCCACGGCCCACACCCATCAGGAGACACGCGATGTCCGGACATTTTCCCTTCGCGGCCAAACGCGGCATCCGCTATGGCCAGGCACCGCGCATGGCCATCGCCGCGTTCTTCGAGCACCACGGCTTTAACACAGATCTCCAGGAGAAGTATTACAAGTGGTGGTATGACTGGGCCCGGAATGCCGTGGCGGGGGATCCAGACCTGAACGCCACCAAGGGGGTGGAATTCACGGGTTACCCCTACGGCCAACACGCCCTCCACAGCTTCCACCTCAACGACAAGATGTGGGCAGCGGCTCTATCCGACCTGGGCGACTTCATCCGCGACCTGATCCTGCCCAAGCTGGACGAGAAGGCGCTGCACGCCCTGGAATCGCAGCACGACGCGATGCTGCATACCCTGGCGCAAGAGGCCACGCAGAAACCGCGGACGCCACCGCCCGAGGTGGGCTACTTCCGGCACGTCTGAGCGGTACCGGCGCGCGGCACGGCGATGAACGCCACCAAACGCCAGGAGATCTTCCGGCGCCTGCAGGAGGCCGACCCCCACCCCACCACGGAACTGCGCTATGCCAGCCCGTTCGAACTGCTGGTGGCAGTGGTCCTCTCCGCCCAGGCCACGGACCGCAGCGTCAACCTCGCTACCGCGAAGCTGTTCCCGGTAGCGGGCACCCCGCAGGCAATCCTCGGACTCGGTGAGTCCGGCCTGTCCCGCTACATCCAGACCATCGGGCTGTACAACAGCAAGGCGCGCAACCTGATCAAGACCTGCCGGATCCTGCTGGAACAGCATGGGGGCGCGGTTCCGCACGACCGGGCGGCCCTCGAGGCACTACCCGGCGTGGGCCGCAAGACCGCCAACGTCATACTGAACACCGCCTTCGGCGAACCCACCATCGCGGTGGATACCCACGTCTTCCGGGTGTCCAACCGCACCGGGATCGCCCCGGGGAAAACCCCCGCTGAAGTGGAGCGCAAGTTGCTCAAATTCGTACCGGCGCCGTTCCAGCGCCACGCCCATCACTGGCTGATCCTGCATGGGCGCTACGTGTGCGTCGCGCGCAAACCCCGCTGCCCGGACTGCGGCATCGCCGCCCTGTGTGAATACCGCCGCAAGACGGCGGGCGCGGCGTCCGGGCACCGCGCCCCGGCGCAGCAGTAACCCGTGGAACCCAACCCCCACCCGGAAATCCCTTAGATTCGGAGCGGCCGCCGGCTCATCGCCGGAAACTTTTTCCGGCCCGCACGGTCCACCGGATAGCCACGGCCGGTGGCGGATCGGCACCCGGCCCGGCCAGGAGCGATCCCATGGACGCCGTGCTCGCCGTCTTCTGCGCCATTACCGGCATTCTGAACCGTCTCGGAACCTTCCTGCCCCAGCTTGGCCTGCGACTGCTGCTGGCCTGGGAGTTCTGGGTCTCCGGCACCGCAAAGCTGCATAGCGCCAACTGGTTCGTGCCCCTGCAATCGCAGTTTCCGCTACCATTCAGTCTGCTGCCCGCGAACGCCACTTGGTTCCTCGTCACCTGGGCCGAGTTGCTCGGTGCTGTCGCCCTGCTGATGGGTTTCGGTACCCGGCTGGCCGCGCTGGCCTTCATGGTGCTGGACGCGGTGGCGTGGCACACCCTCTACGCCGGGAATGGATACAATGTCTGCGACGGCGGCTACAAACTCGCACTGCTGTATCTGGCGATGCTGCTACCGTTGCTCTTCGGCGGACCGGGGACCGCCAGCGTGGACCACTGGATCAGCCGGCGTCTTTGAAGGACCGATCGGGCGCCGGCGTCAGCTATCCAGCCGGCAAGGCGCCCCGACACCAAATCCCTGTGCATAGTCAATCCCTACCCGGCGCACCCGTTCCAATGTGGTCCCGTCCTCCACGAATTCCGCGATGGTCTTCACCCCCATGACATGGCCTATCCGGTTGATCGCGTCCACCATCGCATGGTCGACAGGATCGTTGATCATGTCCTTCACGAATGAACCATCGATCTTGAGATAATCCACCGGCAAGGTCTTCAGGTAGGCGAAGGAACTCAATCCGCTCCCAAAATCATCCAGGGCGAACCGGCAGCCCAGACCGCGCAGTTCGCGGATGAACCCCATGGCACTGGAGAGGTTGGCGATAGCGGCAGTCTCGGAAATCTCAAAACAGAGGCCCTGCGGCGCGACCTGCGCACCGCGCAGGTTCGCCTTCAGACGTTCGATGAACGCGCCGTCGCCCACGGAGTGGCCCGACAGGTTGATATTGCAGGTCTCCAGGTCCTTGAGCATCGGGTGCCCGGCCCGCAGTGCCGCGCATGCGGCGTCCAAAACCCAGCGATCGATCTCCGCCATCAGGTTGTAGCGCTCCGCGGCAGGCAGGAACACGCGCGGCGGAATCAGTCCCCCGTCCTCGCCCACCATGCGCAGCAGCAGTTCCCCATGGTGAATCTGCGATCCGCAGTCCGGCGCCAGGGTGATGATAGGCTGGAAATAAAGCTGGAAACGGTTGTCCTCCAGCGCGTGTTGGATCTGATGCGCCCACTGCATCTCCCGATGCCGCCGGACCAGATCCGCGTCGTCGTCCTGGAGCACATGCAAGCGATTGCGGCCGCGCTCCTTGGCCATATAGCAGGCGGAATCCGCGGCGCTCATGATCTCGGCGAAGTCCCCACTGTGGGCCGACACCGGCACCAGCCCGATACTGGCGCCCACCTCGAAGACCTGCTGCCGCCACGAGAAACGAAAGTCGCGGATGGCGCGCAATAGGGTTTCGGCCAACTCCCGGGCCTTGCCCAACGGGCAGTCCTGAAACAGTACGCCAAACTCATCGCCACCCAGCCGGGCAAGGGTATCCCGGTCCCGAATATCGGCTTTCAGCCGTGCGGCAAGCTGGCGCAGCAGCTCGTCCCCGGCACCGTGCCCGCAGGTATCATTGACCAGCTTGAACTGATCCAGGTCCAAGTAGCACAGGGCATGCTCCCGGCTGGATTCCCGCGCGCTGACCAGCGCCTGGCGCAGCCGCGTCTCGAACTCGCGCCGGTTGATGAGCTGCGTGAGCACGTCATGACTGGCCTGGTAAGACATCTGGCGCGCCAGGGTCCGCAGTTCGGTAACGTCGTGGAACACCAGCACGGCGCCAATGACCTGCCGTTCCCGGGCACGTAGCGGGGCGGCGGTGATCTTGACCGCGAACTCCCGGTCCTCATAGCGGTGCAGCAGCAGGGCCGGCGCGACGAGACACACGTTCTCTGCCTCCCGCAGACAGCGCACCACCGGGTCCTGGACCGGCGTGCGGGTCGCCTCATCCACGAGGTTCAGCACCTCGAGCAGCGGCTTGCCGTGGGCCTCTCCGTTGCGCCAGCCGGTGAGGCGTTCGGCGCTCGGATTCAGGTACTCGATGCGGCCATGGACATCCGTGGTAATCACCCCGTCCCCGATGGACTCCAGCGTCACCTGCACACGTTCCTTCTCCCGGAACAGCGCCTCCTCGGCCTGGCGCTTGCGCTGCGTGATGTCATGGACCACACACAGCAGCGATGCCACATGGCCGCGCGCGTCGCGCAGCGCGGCCGCATGCAGCTCCAACCAGCGGTGCCGGCCAAGCAGACCGGACATTTCCAGTCCCTGCGACTTCCCCGGTTGTCCCCGGAACACCAGGTCTAACAACTCGCGCAGCGCGGGCCGGTAGGTGGGAAGCAGGAAATCGAGAAACCCGCGGCCGATAACCTCCGCGGCGCGGGACGCCTCGAGCATGGCAAGGCCGGCGGGGTTGATGTCCAGCACGGTCCCGTCCCGGGCCAGAAGCACCACACATTCGGGTTCGGAATTGATAATGGTGCGCAGATGGTTCTCGCGCTCCACCAGGCGTTCCCCGGTGCGGCGGCGTTCGTCAATCTCGGCCGCGAGTTCCCGGTTGGCCCCCTCCAACTGGTCCTTGGCGGCCGACAGGTCGTGGACCAAGTCGTAGTTCTCGAAGGCGAGCGTGAGGGAGCGGACCAACTGGCGGTGCAGATGCCAGGCGGTCACCACCAGCAACCCGGCCATGAGGACGGTGGCAGCACCGATCGCCTGGTAGATATGATCCGCCCGCCCCAGAAACCAGACGAGGCTGGGCAACAACGCAGGGATCAGGAACGCGATAAACGACAGCGGCGCCGCGGTCATGGTGCTGAGGGTGCCCCCCAGCACGACGCCCAGGATCAGGACGAGAAACACCTGTTGAGTCAGATCGCCGTAGCTCGCAAGGATCAGACCGCCGCCGCCCCATATCACGCCGTTGAGCAGGCACGACCCGCAGTACCAGCGCCGCCACTGCGCCGGGGACTGCCCTGCAGCGCCCATGCGGTGGTACTGACGAATCAAGAAGAAACGCAGCAGGGCGGTCACGACCAGGCCCGTCACCCAGAGGTGGGCGAGAGGCGCCGGTGCCGCCTCCTGCAACACGAAGGCCACGATGATCCCCACCAGCAGGCTAGCCAGCAACCCGGCGGGGGCGAGCGTGTACAGCAGCCGGACCTGCTCGGTCCGCACCATGTGCTCGCGTGACGGGGTCCCTGTTGGTGCTCGGTGGAGTCCTTGGACCGGTACGGTCCCGGATTGGTCGAAGAGCAGCATCTCGGATGGCGCTTTTTTTGTTGTCCCGAGTTCGCCGGACCAAAGCGTGCCCTCCCGGCACGGCCACGGCGGCCGTGGTGCACTGGAATCCCAGTGCCCACGCAGGGTCGCGCCACAGGGCGCAGGCCCCCACAAAGGAAGGTTTCGGCCGCCGCCGGAAGAACTTTAGGCGGCCCAACCGCGCCGGCGACCCGGCTTCGGATTCCGTGCCTTGGGAAGCGGCCCCGGCGCAGGGTCAGGGGTCGCCGGACGCGGGAGACAAGAAGCGGGGGCTGGCCTTCAGCCGCGGCGCCGGGCGTTGCGGGCGGCGATGCGCATGCGCAGGGCATTGAGGCGGATGAAGCCGGCGGCATCCCGTTGGTCGTAGGCGCCGCCGTCTTCCTCGAAGGTGGCGATAGCGGGATCGAACAGGCTGTCGGATTCCGAGGCGCGGCCCGCCACGGTGATACCGCCCTTGTAGAGCTTGACCCGCACGCGGCCATTCACTGGGGCCTGGGAGGCGTCGATGAGCCCCTGGAGCAGAGTGCGTTCCGGGCTCCACCAGTAACCGTTGTAGATGAGACTGGCGTACCGGGGCATGAGTTCGTCCTTGAGATGCGCCACCTCGCGATCCAGGGTCAGTGATTCCAGCGCGCGATGCGCCTTGAGCAGAATGGTGCCGCCAGGGGTCTCATAACAGCCCCGGGATTTCATCCCCACGTAGCGGTTCTCCACCAGGTCCAGGCGCCCGACCCCGTGGCGGCACCCATGACGGTTCAGGGTCTCCAGTACCTGGGCGGCACCCATGGACTCACCGTTGACGGCCACCACATCGCCAGCGGCGAAGGTCAATTCCAGGTAGGTGGGGGTATCCGGGGCCTGCTCCGGCGCCGTGGTCCAGCGCCACATGGATGCCTCGGGCTCGGTCCACGGATCCTCCAAGGGACCGCCCTCATAGGAGATGTGCAGCAGATTGGCGTCCATGGAATACGGCGATTTGGTTCCACGCTTGGCCTCCACCGGGATGCCGTGGCGCTCCGCGTAGGCCAGCAGCTTCTCCCGGGAGGTGAGATCCCACTCCCGCCACGGCGCGATGATGCGGATGTCCGGGTTCAGGGCATAGGCGCCCAGCTCGAAGCGCACCTGATCGTTGCCCTTGCCGGTGGCCCCGTGGGCGACGGCATCGGCGCCGGTGCGGGCCGCAATCTCCACCAGCCGCTTGGCGATCAGTGGACGGGCAATAGAGGTACCCAGCAGGTACTCGCCTTCGTAGAGCGTATTGGCGCGGAACATGGGAAACACATAGTCGCGCACAAACTCCGCGCGCAGATCCTCGACGTAAATTTCCTGCACACCGAGGGCGCGGGCCTTGGCCCGGGCCGGTTCCACCTCCTCGCCCTGGCCGATATCGGCAGTGAAGGTCACCACCTCGCAACCATAGGTTTCCCGCAACCACTTCAGGATCACCGAGGTGTCGAGACCTCCGGAATACGCCAGAACGACCTTCGTTACGCTGGACATGGGACCTTCCTCAGGCAATGGTGCGCATCCCCCGGGGCACGGAGGCGCGGGACGATTTTAGCGGATTCCGTCGCGCCCTGCGTGCCCGTGACGAGGCGTACGGGAAATCGCGCACCGGTCTTCGGCCCCCCGGCGGACATACCGGAGCCCCATGGGACGACAGAGATCGACCGCCGGGAAGACCTCCCGCGGCCACGCGGCACGGTGACGACCCGGACCGGCGCCTGCCCGAGGAATCTGCGCGGCGTATGGCAAATCGAGGCCTGCTTTTCGATCTCGTAACCAGCGTGGTCGTTACCACCTGGACAGCCGGATCGAAAATAGGGACCGACCTGACACCGCCGCAGTAACGTCAGGATGACTCGAATCAGGCCGTGACCCGGGCGCTGCGGCGCAGGCGCGAGAGCAGGCGCCGCGCGAGATCGCCGAACAGCTCGGTCTGGGTCGGATGGGGATGGATGGACTCCGCCACCTGTTCCAGACGCAAGCCTCCGCTCACCATCATCACCGCCTCGCCGATCAGCGTATCCGCATGGTCCGCGAGCAGGTGCACGCCGATTACCCGGTGGGTCTTGCGATCCGCCACCAGTTTGATGAGGCCCGCCGTCTCGCCGGTGATCATGGCCTTGGCGTCGATGCTGAGCGGTACCTTGACCTCCACCGGGTCCAGACCGCGGGCCTTGGCCTGCTCCACCGACAGCCCCGCGAACGCGGCCTGGGGCCGGGTGAAAATAACCCCGCAGTCGCGGTCCGGATCGTAGCGGCGGTCCTCGCCGGCAATGGCGGCCGCCGCCACCCGGCCCTGCTGAGCGGCGGTGTGGGCCAGCATCAAGCCGCCAATCACGTCCCCCACCCCGTAGATGTGTGCCACGTTGGTCCGGCACCGGACATCGGCCTGGATCACCCCGCGCTCCACGGTGACCCCGGCGTTGTCGAGCCCCAGCCCCGTGAAATCAGGGCGTTTGCCGGTGGCCATCAGCACGTATTCGCAACTCACGGTGTGGCCCTTGCCGGCGCTGTCCTTGTAGGCCACCTTCATGGCCCCTGCTTGCCCGGAGATGCGCTGCACCGCGGCACCCACCTCCACGGTCAGACGCGGGTCTGCCGCCAGGATCTCCGCGAGCTTTTTCGCCAGCTCCGGTTCCACCTCCGCGAGGATCCGGTCCTGGGCCTCGATCAGGGTCACCCGGGTGCCGAAGTCCTGGAACATCTGCGCCATCTCGGCGCCAATGGCGCCGGCGCCGATCACCACCAGGCGCCGCGGCACACCGGCGATGCTCCAGACCGTGTCCGAGGTCAGTACCCCACCGGACTCAAGTCCTTCACGCGCCCCCGGAATCGGCGGCACGTAGGGTGGCGCCCCGGTCGCGATCACCGCGCATCCAAACGTGATGCGCCGCCCCGCGGAACCGTCGCCGGAACGCGCCCGGTGGTGGGGATCGGTGTCGTTGCCGGAGGTATCCACGAACAGGGTATGGGCGTCCTCGAAACGCGCGGCACCCTGGACCAGTTGGATCCGCAGGCCCTTGTCGGTCTTCTCCGCCATGGCGCCGCGCGTCTCCAGGATGCCGCGCCGGGTGGCCTCAAGCTGGTCCCAGGTGAGCCGTGCCCGGGTGGTCCCTTCGACCCCCAGGTGCGCGTCGTGGGCGCGGTCACGAATGCGGTCCGCGGCGGCCCGCCAGGTCTTGGAGGGGATGCAGCCGCGCCACAGGCACTCGCCGCCGGGCAGCGGCGCATCGTTGATCAACGCGGCGTGGACCCCATGTTCCGCCAGCTCGCGCGCGCAGTCCTCACCGCCGGGTCCGCCACCGATCACGACCACCGGGTAGTCCCACTCACCGGCGGGGATGCGCGGACCGGGGGGCTGCATCCACTGTTCCGGGCGCTGCAGCAGCTCGCGCAGGGTATTGAGGAACTGGGCCGCCAATGCGCCGTTCACTACCCGGTGGTCGGCGGTGATAGTGACCGGCATGCCGGACGCGCCGCTGCTGGAGATCGCCAGGATCGCGGCGATCCCCGGCGTCGGGATCGCGTCGAAGTAGCTCACCCCGAACATCCCCAGGTTGGAGATCTGGAAAGTGGGATTGGAATACTCCTCGGGCTTCAGGCGCCGGCGCCGCGCCCGCGCGACGAGCTCTTTCCAGGCATCGTTGAGTTCCGGCAGCCCGCGCGACTCACAACCGCGCAGCACCGGCACTACCAAGCCCCCATCGTCGCTGGCCACCGCCATCCCGATATCGACGCGCGCGCGCTCCACCAGGCGGTCCACCGGCTGGTAGGCCCAGTTGACCTGTGGGTGTTGCTGCAGGGCCAGCGCACAGGCCTTGGCGATCGCCACGGTGACCGAGATCCCCTGGGCCTTGGCGGCGCCCATCAGGGCCTCCGGGCGCACATCGACGGTGACGTGGAACGTGGGCATGGTAAGGGCGGAGGTCATGCTGTGACTCACCGCCTTCTCCATGCTGGTCATCGGGCGCCCATCGCCGGGCACCGGTGGTTCCACCGCCGGCCGGGTCCCGGGCGGGAGCGCGGCACCGGTGGTCGGAGCCTCCCGGAGCACATCCCCGGCCACGATCACCCCTTGGGGCCCGCTGCCCTGGAGGGGATTCAGGTCCACACCCCGCTGGGCCGCGAGGCGCCGGGCGTAGGGTGAAGCCTGCCCCCGGGTGGGCCGGGGCGCTGGGTTCACCCCAGGCGCGGTGGAACCCACGGGCTGCCGCCCCAGCGCTGGGGGCGGGGTTTCTTGGGTGGCAGGAGCGGCGGAGGCAACGGCGGCGGCAGGGGCCGCCCCGCCGTGCACGACCTGCTCCGCTTCCACCACCAGATAGGCCAGCGCCCCGCCCACCGGCACCACGCCATCCACCGGGGCCAGGGGCCCGGACAAATAGCCGTCGCGGAACACCTCGACGTCCATGATGGCCTTGTCGGTCTCCACCTGAGCCACCACGTCGCCGCGGACGATACGATCTCCGGGCTGACGAGCCCAGGTCACCAGGGTGCCCTCCGTCATGGTGTCGGAGAGCTGCGGCATCTTGATCACGTGCGCCGTCCCAGCGGGCTCCGCGGGCACCGGCGCCGATGGGGCAACCGGCGCGGGCGCAGCGGCGGTATCGACCAGCGCTGCTGCCGCGCCGGCGGCGGGCATGCGCTCCCCCTCCGCCACCTGGTCGGCGCTGGACACCAGGTACGCAATGGCATGGCCCACCGGCACCACGCTGTCCACTGGGGCCAGGGGGCCGGACAAGTAGCCGTCGCGGAACACCTCGACGTCCATGATGGCCTTGTCGGTCTCCACTTGGGCCACCACGTCGCCGCGTCGCACCTGATCGCCCGCCTGCTTATCCCAACTTACGAGGGTGCCCTCTGTCATGGTATCGGAGAGCTGCGGCATCTTGATTGCGTAGGGTTCAGCCATGCGTCATTCCTTAAGGGCCGGGCGGGCGCACGGTGGGCGCCGGCCGGCAACGAAATCCTGGTCGCCCGCGGCGCAGGCCGCGCCGCGGATAAGGCCCCCGTTTCAACCCCGGGCGTGGTGGCGACGTACTGCCATGATCATCGGCGGCCGCACACCTGCAACGCCGCCCGCACGATATCGGCGGCCCCCGGGATCGCGGCCTTCTCCAAGGTGCGGGCGTAGGGCACCGGAACGGTCCGGGCACAGACCCGCACCGGCGCGGCATCGAGCTCGAAAAAACAGGTCTCGTTGATAATCGCCATGACCTCGGCGCCTACTCCCACCACGGGCTCCGCTTCCTCCGCGATCACCGCCCGGTGGGTACGCGTGACCGAGCGCGCGATACCGGCGCGGTCCAGGGGACTCAGGGCATACAGATCCACCACCTCCGCCTCGATTCCGTGCTCCCGCGCCAGCACGTCGGCGGCCTGCAGGCACCAGTGCACCGAGATGTTGTAGCCGAACAAGGTGACGTCACGTCCTTCCCGCAACAGTTCGGACCCCTCCAAGGGCTGGAAGTACTCCCCGTCCGGCACCTCGCCCTTGAGGTTGTACATCAGCTCGTGCTCGTTGATGAACACCGGATCGTTGCAGCGCACTGCCGACTTGATCAGACCGTAGGCCTGGAGTGGACTGGAAGGGGTCACCACGCGCAGTCCGGCGATCCCCATGAATACCTTTTCCATGCGTGCCGAATGTTGGGAGCCCAACTGATGGGCACTGCCACCGGGGGAACGTATCACCACCGGTGCGGTGAGCTGGCCGCCGGACATGTAGCGGACCTTGGCTGCGGTGTTGGCGATCTGATCCAACGCCAGCCACGCGAAGTTGACCGACATGAGTTCGATGATGGGCCGCACCCCAAGAAACGAAGCTCCGATACCCACCCCGGTATAGCTGTTCTCGGAGATCGGGGTGTCGATCACCCGCTCTGGGCCATATTTGTCGTAGAGGCCTTGGGTCGCCTTGTAGGTGCCTCCGACGACGCCCACGTCCTCGCCCATCACGATGACCATAGGGTCATTCGCCAGCTCCTCGTCGTGGGCACGACGAATCGCCTCCCAGTACATCATGGCCGCCATTAGTGCGCCCCTCCCGGATTCCAGGAGCCGTCATCCGCCAGCACGTACTTCTCCAATTCCTCCACCGGCGGCGGCGGCGAGGACTCCGCGTAGGCGATGATCACGTTCTCGATCTCCTCCAGCACCTCGGTATCCAGGCCATGGTAGTCGTCCTTGGTCATGGCGCCGGCCCCGATCAGGCGATCGCGCAGCAGGATGATCGGGTCTCGGGTGCTCCACATGCGTTCCTCATCCTTGGCCCGATAGGCATTGGAATCGGACATGGAATGACCGCGATAGCGGTAGGTGAGCAACTCCAGAAAATAGGGGCCGGCGCCGCCGCGCACGTGATCCACCGCCACCTGGGCCGCTGCGTGCACCTGCTCCACGTCCTGCCCGTCGATCTGGGCCGCCGGGATTCCGTAACCGCAGACCCGTTTGTACTGATCCACCACCGCGGTGGACCGATCGATGCGGGTACCAATACCGTAGAGGTTGTTCTCGCAGACGTACAGCACCGGCAGCTTCCACAGGGCGGCCATGTTCAGGGTCTCGTGGAAGGTGCCCTGGTTGTTGGCGGCGTCCCCCAGGAAACAGATGGCGATCTCGTCGCCGCCGCGCATCTTGATGGCCTTCGCCATGCCCGCGGCGAGGGGAAACGGCCCCCCCACCAAAGCGTACCCCCCCATGAACCGGTGTTCGACGTCGAACAGGTGCATGGAGCCGCCGCGTCCCTTGCTGACCCCGGTCTCCTTGCCGAACAGCTCCGCCATCACCGCCTTGGGGTCGGCGCCGCAACTGATGGCGTGGACGTGGTCGCGGTAGCCGGTGATGACGTAGTCGTGACCCGGCCGCGCGGCCTTCATGACCCCGTGCACGCAGGCCTCCTGCCCCGAGTACAGATGCAGAAAGCCCCCGATCCGGCGCTCCACGTAGGCCTCGTAGCAGCGCTCCTCGAAACGGCGGGCGAACAACATATCCCGGAGCAGCCGTTTCCTATCCGCGATGTCCATGCAACTCCCTTGGCATTCAGGATCCGCCGCCGGGTTTTGGGGGCCCAACGGTACCGGAAATCGAACGAGCGCGATATGATCAAATTTTTGGCTCCCTAGGTCAAGGAAAACGACACCGTGCGCGCCCTGCCGGAAGCGGTAAAAATAAAGATAAATCAGCATCTCCTAGACCCTGACACGGCGCGGATCGATGCCCTGGACCAAGTACTGATGCTGCTACCGCCGGAGCTGCTGCGTGGGCGCTTGCCGGCACTTCCGTACCGGGATGTGTTGGAAAAGCGCCTGGGACGCGGCATTGGGAAAGAATGCGGGCGGATCCTGCTGGCCACCGACCTACCCAACCCCCGTGGCACGCGCGTGATCCTCGCCTGCGTCCGGCCAGAGGCCACGGCCTTCGAACGCCTCACCCTGGCCCGCAAGCTCGCCGCTGCCCTGCTGGAGCGCCGCTCCGGGGCCGTGGCGGTATACCCGGTGGCGCTGCCGCGGCTGGTGGCGGAACAGGTAACCGAGGCCCAGGTAGCGGCCCTGCTGGCCGCCCTCACACCGCGGCCGAACCGCAAGAGCCGCCCGGTGGCGGTGCCGCGCGTCGGCACCCTGCACCTCTACGGCCTGGCGCGACGCCTGAACCTGGCGCGCACCCGGGCGGAGGCGGAGGGCAACGGGCTTGCCCGCTGGCTCACCGCCCTGCCGCCCAATGAACTCACTCCGGGACGGTACCGACGCCATCTCCGAACGCTCGCGCGGCACCACCACTGGCGCATGGAGGTGCTGGACCTCAAGGCCTTGGCACGACGCGGCGCCGGGGCCTTCCTGGCGGTGGCTCAGGGCAGTCCAGAGCCGGATGCCGGGATCGTCCGGCTGCGCTACACGCCGCGCCGCCGGCGGCGCCCGGGATTGGCCCTGGTCGGCAAGGGCATCTGCTTCGACACCGGCGGGACCAATCTCAAGTCCGCCCGCCACATGTACGGCATGCACGAGGACATGCAGGGCAGCGCCGTCGCCCTCGGTGTGCTGGTGGCCCTGACCCGCCTACAGGCGGATTTCCCGGTGGACTGCTGGCTCGCGCTGGCCCAGAACCACATCGGCCCCAAGGCCTACAAGCCGAACGACGTGGTGCGCGCGAGCAACGGCGTCACCATCGAGGTGGTGGACACCGACGCTGAGGGCCGCATGGTCCTGGCGGACACCCTGGCGCTGGCGAGCCGCGCGCGGCCGGGTCTGATCCTCGGCTATGCCACCCTCACCGGCGCCTGCGTGCAGGCCCTGGGCACCCGCATGAGCGGCGCATACGCCAACACAGATGCGTTGCGCACCGACGTGCTGGAGGCCGGGCACGATAGCGGCGAGCGGGTCTGGCCGTTCCCCGCCGACCCGGATTATGACGAACCGCTGGAGAGCAATGCCGCGGACGTGAAACAGTGCGCGACGGAAGGGGAAGCAGACCATATCCTGGCGGCGCGCTTCCTGAGCCGCTTCGTGCCTTCCGGAATCCCATGGGTACACATCGATTTGGCCTCCGGCAACCACAAGGGTGGGCTGGCCCATATACCGACCGATGTGACCGGTTTCGGCGTGCGTTTCACCCTGCACCTGCTGCTCGACCACCGCCTGCCCGCCGCCTGAACACCAGGCGGACGCCCGACAGGGCGCGCTGGACGTGGCATAATCCCAACCGGTTCACCACGCCATAGCCCCATGCGACTGACCCTCACCCGGCCCGACGACTGGCACCTGCACCTGCGCGACGGGGCGGCGCTCGCCGCGCTGCTGCCACACACCGCGCAGCGCTTCGCCCGTGCCATCGTGATGCCCAACCTCGCCCCGCCCCTGACCACCGTGGAAGCGGTGCTGGCCTACCGGCAGCGGATCCTGGACGCGCTGCCCAAGGGGTCTACCTTCGAGCCCCTGATGACTTTGTACCTCACCGACCGCACCGCGCCGGAGGAGATCCGCCGGGCGCGGGAAAGCGGCCTGGTGATCGCCGCGAAGCTCTATCCCGCGGGCGCCACCACCCACTCGGACGCGGGGGTCACGGATGTCAATCGCATCCTGCCCACGTTGGAAGCCCTGGAGGAGCAAGGACTGACGCTGCTGGTCCACGGGGAGGTCACCGACCCGGCGGTGGACATATTCGACCGCGAAGCGGTGTTCATCGACCGGGTACTGGATCCCTTGTGTGCGCGCTTCCCGGCGCTGCGGGTGGTCTTCGAACACGTCACCACCCGGGAGGCGGTGGCATTCGTGCGCGGCGCCCGGGCCACCGTCGGCGCCACCATTACCGCCCACCATCTGCTGCTCAACCGCGGCGCCCTGTTCGCCGGTGGGCTGCGGCCCCACTATTACTGTCTGCCGGTACTGAAGCGCGAAACCCATCGGCTGGCGTTGCTGGAGGCCGCCACCGGCGACGATCCGCGCTTCTTTCTGGGCACCGACAGCGCGCCCCACCCGCAGGGCGCCAAGGAGGGATCATGCGGGTGCGCGGGAATCTATACCGCCCATGCCGCGCTGGAACTCTACGCGGAGGCCTTCGAAGACGCCGGGGCACTGGACCGTCTGGAGGCCTTCGCCAGCCTGCGTGGCGCGGACTTCTACGGCCTGCCCCGCAACCGCGGCACCATCACCCTGGTGCGGGAACCGTGGCGCGTGCCGGCGCACTATCCCCTCGGCGCGGAGCAGGTGGTCCCGATGCGCGCGGGGGAGGAATTACGGTGGCGGCTGGACGAGCCCGGCGCCCCGGGCACCAAGCGTTGAACCCAGCCCGCCCGGGTTTAGTTCAACCACGGAACGCACGGAAGCGCAGAGTCGCGCCTTGGTGCGTAGGTTCTGTAACGTTCCGTGGCCATTTTTTACGCTACGGACCGAGAAGCAGGGCCGGCTGGTAGTTGCAGGCCCATCTGCTGAGCGCCGCAGGGATGCGCCGCGTCATTTTCCAAACCCACTCGTGTCCGCGAGCGGGCGCACGCTGCGGACCTGTGTCGCGGCGCCGCCAAGCGGCACCCGCGTTAGGGAGCAACCGCCGGCTTCCAGGCCCTGCAACACGCCGTTCGGTCCTGGGAGATTCAGGGCGGTAATGGCGGCGAACAAAGGACCCTGGTGAAACCGCTTCAGGAGGCGCCGCACCAAACGCCGGTTGTTGTGCTCCAGGATCTCCCGGAACGCCGCCGCGGCCTCCGGATCCTCACGAAAGGTGGGATAATCGGCTTGCAGCCGGTCCAGCGCCGGCAAGTCCCCCGCCAAGTAGGCGCCACGCAGCGTATCCAGGGCACGGAGCCCCGCGCCGTAGTGTTCCACCGTCGCCCGCACCAGGCGCGTCTGCAATGCGCGGGGCAGCCCGGCGAACAGCGCAATCTCTTCCGGGACCTGCTCGAGGGCCACCGTCGGCACCCCTGCTTCCGCCGCCCGCCAGTAGAGCAGCATCTCCTGGAACACGCCGGTGCTGGGGCGGGGCAGGCTCAAGGTGGCCACCACGGCCCACGGTTGCATCCGTGCCAACAGATCCGGCGTCACCCCGTAGCGGGACATGCGGCGTTGCGTCGCGGAGAATAAGCGGGCGCCGAGGATCGAATCGAGAGACCGGCCATCGGTAAAGTAACTCGCCGCCTGGAGCAGGGTGAGGCTAGCCTGATTGGGTACGACCTCCATGGCCAACCGGCCCGAGCGGCGCAGCGCCGGCAATACCGCCGACACCTGCTCCGTCACACGCGGATCCTCCGAGTGCAGGATAGCGAACACGAAACTGGGGCCAGCGGTACACCGACCCACCTCCCAGAGCAGCAGCGGACCGGGTCGCGCGGCGGCCGGCACGGGCACCCACAGGGCAAACACAAGCAGCAGGGCCCCGGGGACCCACGTCCGATAGGGAATCATTGATCCTGTCGCCACGACCGCGTGATGAATATCCCGAGAGGGGCCGGAGCCGCCCCGGCGCCCAGCCGCGCCACGCGACAGGTCTCCCGGGAGATCAAGGGCTTGTTGTCCGCCGCTCGAGCGGGCAGTCCGCGTAAGCAGTCCGCCCGTCGCGCCTGGCTTGCGGGCTTCGGTGGTCCCGCGCCGTCCAGGCTACCTACTGTAGCGTCGCAATCCACCGCGGCTTTAGCTATTCTCTGGCTGGCCATGACCGATGCCAACGCAATCCCCCCCATGGCCCTGCGGTTCCGGGGCTTCCTGCCGGTGGTGGTGGATGTGGAGACCGGGGGCTTCAACGCGGCCACCGATGCCCTGCTGGAAATCGCCGCGGTGACGCTGTACATGGATGCCGATCGGCGTCTGCACCGGCAGGAAACCCATGCCTGCCACGTCGCCCCCTTCCCTGGGGCCAATATGAACCCGGAATCCCTGGCGGTGAACGGGATCGATCCCTACCACCCGTTCCGAGGTGCGGTGCCGGAGCACGAGGCCTTGCAGCGGATCTTCCGTGCCGTCCGCCAAGCGGTGCGCGATGCCGGTTGCAGCCGCGCGATCCTCGTGGGCCACAATGCGTTCTTCGATCTGGGGTTCCTGAATGCGGCAGTGGCACGTTGCGGGATCAAGCGCAACCCGTTCCACCCGTTCAGCTCGTTCGACACGGTCACACTGGCCGGTCTCGCCTACCACCAGACGGTACTGGCACGGGCAGTGGAGGCTGCGGGCCTCGGATGGGACGCGACCGAGGCCCACTCGGCGATCTACGACGCGCAGAAGACCGCGGACCTGTTCTGCTCCGTGGTCAACCGCTGGGAGGATCTTCAGGAATCGCCCGGCGCGCGCATTCCGGTTCCCGTCCCGAACGGTTAAAATCCCGACGGCGCCGCCCCACCCGTCACCGCGGCGGACGACACCGACAAACACAACAACACGGGCCGCGACCATGCTCAAGGTTTCTGATCTGTCGATCATTGTAGTGGACGACATGGAGGTCAGTTGCCGGACGGTCCGCGCCGCGCTCAACCGATCCGGGTACCAGGACATCCGCATCGCCGGCGATGCCCGTCAGGTCCTCGCCATGCTGCAGGACCGCCGCGCGGACGTGGTGCTCGCCGATTGGATCATGCCGACCATGGACGGACTGGAACTCACGGACCACATCCGTCAGTTGGACGAGGAGACGAACCGCTACACCACGGTGATCCTGTTCACGGCGCAGGAGGGCGTGGATCCGCTGGTGCAGGCGTTCCAGCGCGGGGTCGACGACTATCTGACCAAACCCCTCAATGAGCGGGCGCTCGCCGCCCGGGTCCACGCGGCAGGGCGGATCGCCGGCCTGCAGAACGCATTGCTCGAGACCACCGCGGCCCTGACCCAGTTCAATCGGCAACTGGAGGAACTGGCCACCACCGATCCCCTCACCGGGCTCGGCAACCGGCGCTACCTGGAGACCCACCTGGACGCGCTACTCACCGAGACCGAGGCGCGCGGGGGAACCACCTGCTGCGTAATGATCGACCTGGACCATTTCAAGGCGACCAACGACCAATACGGACACGATGTGGGGGACGAGGTGTTGAAATCCTTCGCCACACGCCTGAAACGGACCGTACGCCCCACGGACATCGTCGTGCGCATGGGTGGCGAGGAATTCGCCGTGGTGATGCATTACCAGGATGCCCAATTAAACACCGGAATCTTCCAGCGGATCATCGAGTCCATCCGCCAGCGTCCGGTCACCACCTCCGCTGGCCCGGTACCGGTCACCGCCTCCATGGGGGTGTGCTGCTCGACCCGCGGCGCGCCGCTGGATCGCCGGGAGCTGCTCAAATGCGCCGATGACAAGCTCTATGCCGCCAAAAAAGCCGGGCGGGATCAGGTAGTGCACTGAACCCGCCCCCGGCTTCGAGACCGGGGACGGTGCTACACTGAACCGGGAGGGCGTAGGCACGCCCGGCCCAGGGGAAGCAGCCATGGCACAGTTGCCGGAAAAGACCGAGCAGATCCTGCAGGCCCACGCAGGGCTTATCCACCGCGTGGTGATCGCGGCCCAGAACCGGGACATGGTGCCGGACCTGGAACCGCTCCTCGAGCTCTCGGAACAGAACGGTTGGACGCGGCTGGTGGCAGTGATCCGCCGTATCCTGAAGGGACAGCGCGACACCACCCTGCTGCGGGACCTGGACGGCGAGGACCGCATCATCACCGAGGCAATTCTGCGCGGACTGCAAGACCCCACCACTCTGCCGGATCCCGAGACGGCCCCCGACCCGAGCCTGGCCGCGCCGGGATTCGCGGCCATGATCCATGCGGTGCGCCACGGAAACATGGAGGCCCTGCAGCTGCTCGCCAACATGGCCCAACAGATGCAGAAGATGGGTGGCGACATGGCGCGCCTGGCGGCGGTGCTGAACCCCCTGGCCCGCGGCGAGCAGGACCCGGAACGGCTCACTCAGGGAATGAGCCCAAAAGGGGAACAGCTGGTGCTGGCGATCCTGGAAGAACTCCGCCGGCTGCAGACCACCGCGCACTAACCGGCATGCCCTGTGGCCCGTGGCGCATGCCCCCTGGCCCAAAAACGGAAACGGCAGGGGGTTACGCCTCCTGCCGCCGTAGCTGTCTCGCCCTGGTGTAGCGATCAGGATGCCGCGGTCTTCTTCCCGGCGGCCTGCTGAACCATCGGCTGCAGTTCACCCTTCTGGTGCAGTTCCAACGTGATGTCACACCCGCCTACCAGCTTGCCATCCACATAGAGCTGCGGGAAGGTCGGCCAGTTGGCGAACTTGGGCAGGTTTTCGAAAACCTCCGGGTCTGCCAATACGTTGATGTACGCAAAATCCACGCCACAGGACTTCAGCGCCTGCGCGGTACGGCTGGAGAAGCCGCACTGGGGAAAATCCGGGGTCCCTTTCATGTACAGGATCACCGGGTTGCTCTCTACTTGTTCCTTGATGCGTGCGAGGGGGTCTGCCATTAGGGTCACCTGTATGCTGAGGTCGCGGTCCGGGGCGCGCACCAGACGGCGCACGCGTCATTAACGCTATAGTGTACTGAGTTGTCCCGGAGGAGAAAAGGCAGGGTTCATAGGGGTATGCCGGTCGCCCGGCATGGAGGCGTGGTCCACGTTGCGCTGCAGCCATAGCTCCAACAGCGCCAGGTGCCAGACCTTGCTCCCGAGGATCCGTGTCAGGTAACGCTCCGGCGCCGCCAGCAGCTGCTCCACGTAGGGGCGGCGAAACAATCCACGGCGCCGGCACGCCTGCGAATTCAGGATATCGGTCATAAACTCCAGGAACGGCCCGCGCACGTACTTCAGCGCAGGCACCGGAAAATAACCCTTCGGACGCCCGCGCGCCAACGCCTTCAGCGGATACTTTCCCCCGCCGCGCAACTTCAGTTCCGGTGGCATGCGCGCGGCCAGCTCCACCAGTTCGTGGTCGAGGAACGGAACCCGCGCCTCCAGACCCCAAGCCATGGTCATGTTGTCCACCCGTTTCACCGGGTCGTCCACGATCAGCGTGGTCACGTCCATGCGCAACACCCGGTCGAGAAAGGTATCGGCGCCCGGTGCAGCGAGCAAGGCGGCCACCTGCGCGGAAGTATAGTCCGGCCCGTGGTAGTCGGCGGTGACAGTGGCGCGAAATTCATCGTGATCCCGGTCAAAGTAACAGGCGCGGAACCGTTCGAGGTCGCTGCCGGGACTGGCCTCCATCTGCGGATACCAGAAATAGCCCCCGAACACCTCGTCCGCCCCCTGCCCGCTCTGCACCACCTTCACCTCCCGGGACACCTGCTCAGCAAGCAAGTAGAAGGCCACCGCGTCCTGGGCCACCATGGGTTCGGCCATTTGCTCCACCGCCTCCGGCAGCCGCTCCAGCACCTGGTCGTTGGGGATCCGGAACCGCCGGTGTTGGGTACCGTAACGGGCCGCCACCGCATCGGAGTATTCGAACTCGCTGCCGCGCTCCTCACCCACGTCCTCAAAACCAACGGAAAAGGTGTGCAGACGCCCGGTACCCGCCTCCGCCAGCAACGCCACCAGCAGGCTGGAATCGAGTCCGCCGGACAGCAAAACCCCCACCGGCACGTCCGCCGCCAGCCGGCGGCGCTGCACCGCCCGGCCGAGGGCCTCACCCGCCGCCGCGATCCATTCCTCCTCGGAGAGGGGCGGTGACGGGCGGCGCGCCTCCAGCCGCCAATAGGTTTGGTGCCACCATTGCCCGTCGGCCTCCACCGTAAGGGTAGTGGCCGGGGACAGCTTGCGCACCCCGGCAAGCAAGGTACGCGGCGCCGGCACCACTGCGTGCAGGGTCAGGTGATGATGCAAGGCCACTGCATCCAGCGTGGTGTCCACCCCGCCCGCGGCGAGCAGGGCCTGGGAGGTGGACGCAAAGCGCAGACGCCCGCGGTCCAGGGTGTAATAAAGGGGCTTGATGCCCAAACGGTCGCGGGCCAGGAACAGGCGTCGCGCCCGGGCATCCCACACCGCAAAGGCGAACATCCCGTGGAAGCGCTCCACGCATCGCTCACCCCACTCCCGGTAGGCCTTGAGGATCACCTCGCTGTCGCCGTCAGAGTAAAAACGATGGCCGCGTCCGGCCAGTTCCGCGCGCAGCTCCCGGTAGTTGTAGATGGTGCCGTTGAACACCAATACCAGGCCTAGATCCTGATCCACCAAAGGCTGATTGGAACGCGCCGACAGATCGATGATCGCCAAGCGGCGGTGGCCCAGGGCGAGCGGCCCGTCGAAATAGGCACCCGCGTGATCCGGCCCACGCCGCGCCAGGGCCGCGGTCATGCGCGCCAACGCCTGCGGTTCCGGCAGCGCCGCGTCGAACCGGAATTCACCGCAGATTCCGCACATGGATCCGAACCTGAAATCGGAACACAGAGGGTGGGCGCGACTGTGTCCGGGACTACTGCCCGGGCGCGACGCTCAGCTTGGAAACCACCTGCTTGACGCCCTTGGTGGCCTTGGCGATCGCGATGGCCCGGCCCAGCGCCTGCGTACTCGGCACCGTACCGTGGAGGGTCACGACGCCTTGGTAGGTATCCACGTCGATGTCCCGGCTCTTGATGTCGGGATCACGCAGATAGTGGGAATTGATGCGCGCCGTGATCGCCGTGTCGTCGCTGATCTGCCCGACGCTGCGTTGATCCTTGCCCACGTAGTACCCGCCACCGGCGGCACCCCCCACCACCAGCGCCACGCAACCGGAGGTAGCCACGGCGGCAAGCATCATCAAGCCTGCCATCCTGCCTGCGTTGAATCCGCTCATTAGGCGCTCCTGAGTCCCGGCGCGATGAGGTCCCGCCAGCAACCCGTGTCCGCGCGGCGGTGCGTAACCGCGCAACAGCCTATCACAGGGCGGGGTATGCCGGGCACGGACCCCAGAACGCGTGTCTCCAGCCACCGGATACCTGGCCCATACCGCCAACGGCGCTGCCCCGGCACAGATCAGCCGATCCCGCGCGGTTTGGCTACCAGATCCCGGACCGATGCCACCGACGCCACAGGGAGAATCGAACCGGACTTGGCCGTGGGTGGAGAACGCACCACGCTTGTGACCCCATCCCCATGGCCGCATGCTCCGCGGGCGAACCGGCGCAGGTCCATCGGGTCCGCGCCGACCCGTCGAAGGCATGCGGCGCACGTCCCCAGCGCGGGGTTCGGTGCGCGATTGCATTGGACGGGTCCGTCGCTTATGCTGAATTACCTATTAGAATACTAAAGAATTGCGCCGGTACCTATGCCGGCACCTAAAAAAAATTGCAAAGAACGCATTCCTGATGGAGGGCACCACCGATGAACCCACTGGATTCCATACTCGGTACCATTGTCTCCGGCCTGGTCCTGGCGGTGATATTGGTGTTCGTGATCAAGGCGATCGCCGGCGCCTGAGTGCCGGCTCGGATTCCAATTCATTCAGTTGGGGAGATAAAAACCATGGACTTTCTACCACTCGACCGTTGGCTCCATTTTATGGCCGGGATCACATGGATCGGGCTGCTGTACTATTTCAACTTCGTCCAGACCCCGGCGGTGGCCAAGGCCACCGCCGACAAGGACGGACCAGGACCCGCCGCCATCAGCAAATACATCGCGCCCCTCGCCTTGCTGTGGTTCCGTTGGGCCGCAGTGGTGACGTGGCTCTCGGGCGCCGCCTACCTGTGGAAGAACGGCCAACTGGGCGGCGCGTTCGCGCTCGGCGTCGGCCAGCACAACCTTTACCTGACCACTATCGGCACCGGCGCCTGGCTGGGCAGCATCATGCTGTTCAACGTGTGGGTACTGATCTGGCCCAACCAGAAGAAACTTCTGGGCATGGTCCCCGCCACCGACGCGGAGAAGGCGCGCGGCAAGCGAGTGGCGGCGCTGGCGTCGCGCACCAATACGATGCTCTCCATTCCCCTGTTGCTGTTCATGGGAGCGGCCGCCCACGGCCTGCCATTCTGAGCGGGACCGATTCGCGTCGTCGCTACGAAACCCGGCTCCCACGCCGGGTTTCGTCTTTCCCGGGCCCCGGGGTCCGCTCACAGTTTGCCGACCGGCCGCGTTCCGGCTAAAATCTTCTGTTTTCGCTGCTGCGGCGGGCCGGAGCCCGGTCCGCCGCAGACTTTACTTCCCGCGACCGGGTGCCGCACATGACTGATCCTCTGATGTCCACCTATTCCCGGCTGCCGGTGAGTTTCGAACGCGGCGCCGGCGCGACCCTGTGGGACCGCGACGGCCGGGCGTATCTGGACGCGGTGAGCGGCATCGCGGTGTGCGGTCTCGGCCACGCCCACCCGGCCGTGACCCGGGCCGTCTGTGAGCAGGCCGGCACGCTCGTCCACACCTCCAACCTGTACGGCATTCCCCGGCAGGCGGAATTGGCGACGGAGCTGACGCGCCTGTCCGGAATGGAAACGGCCTTCTTCTGCAACTCCGGCGCCGAGGCCAACGAGGCGGCCATCAAGCTCGCGCGCCTCTACGGGCATCAGCGCAACGTGGCGCAACCGGCAGTGGTGGTAGCGGAAGGCAGCTTCCATGGCCGCACTCTCGCGACCCTTGCCGCCACCGGCAACCGCAAGGTACAGGCTGGCTTCGAACCCCTGGTGCAGGGCTTCCTGCGGGTCCCCTACGACGATCTCGACGGGCTGCGCGCCATCGCCGCCAACAGCCCGAATGCCGTGGCGCTGCTCCTGGAACCGATCCAGGGCGAAGGCGGCGTGCGGGTTCCAAGCGACGACTACCTTCCGCGGGTGCGCGCACTGTGCGATGAATTCGGATGGCTGTTGATGCTGGACGAAGTGCAGACCGGCATCGGACGCACGGGCGCATGGTTCGGCTTCCAACACAGCGGCATCCAACCGGACGTGATCACCCTCGCCAAGGGTCTGGGCAACGGCGTGCCCATCGGCGCGTGTTTGGCGCGCGGGACCGCGGCGCATTTGTTCAGCCCGGGCAGTCACGCATCGACCTTCGGCGGTAACCCCTTGGCGTGCAGCGCGGCATTGGCGGTGCTGCGCACCATCGGCGAACAGGACCTGTTGACGCGGGCCCGAGAACTGGGGGACCGGATCCGCGCCGGCCTGCAACGCGGACTGTCACCCGCCGACGGCGTGCGGGCGATCCGTGGCCGCGGTCTGATGATCGGCATCGAGCTGGACCGTCCCTGCGGTGATCTCGTGCGCCGCGCCCTGGAACGCGGATTGCTCATCAACGTCACCACGGAACGGGTGATCCGCCTGCTGCCACCGCTGGTACTGACCGACGCCGAGGCGGACCGGATCGTGGCCGAGGTCGCGGGTCTGGTTCAAGCCTTCTGCGCCGCCGCCTGAATCGGCCCGGGAGGATCTGCCCATGGGCGTACGCCATTTTCTGACCCTGCTGGACTTCTCCCCGCAGGAACTGCGGGACCTGCTACACCGCGCGGTGCAACTAAAGGTCCAGCACGCCAGCGGCGAACTCTATGAACCCCTGAAGAACCGCGTGCTGGGCATGATCTTCGAGAAGTCATCCACCCGCACCCGGGTATCCTTCGAGGCGGCCATGACCCAGTTCGGCGGGCATGCGATCTTTCTGTCTCCCCGGGACAGCCAGCTCGGGCGCGGTGAACCGGTGGAGGACACCGCGCGGGTCCTCTCGCGCATGGTGGACTGCGTCATGATCCGCACCTACGAGCACGACAAGGTCCAGCGCTTCGCCGAGTATTCCGGCG
Source organism: Chromatiales bacterium 21-64-14 (assembly GCA_002255365.1). Lineage (NCBI taxonomy): Bacteria > Pseudomonadati > Pseudomonadota > Gammaproteobacteria > Chromatiales > Chromatiales bacterium 21-64-14. The sequence goes on along the minus strand of NCBI01000004.1, from coordinate 25,466 downwards.
TGCCGGTGATCAACGCGCTGACCGACCGCTTCCATCCCTGTCAGCTATTGGCCGATATGCAGACCTACCTGGAGCACCGCGGAGAGATCCACGGACGCACCGTGGCATGGATCGGCGACGGCAATAATATGTGCCACAGCTATCTCCACGCGGCGATGCAATTCGACTTCCACCTGCGGGTGGCGTGTCCGGAGGGCTTCGACCCCGACCCGGAGGTGCTCGCAGCGGCCGGCGATCGGGCCGAGCTGGTACGCGACCCACACACGGCGGCAGCGGGCGCGGACCTGGTGGTCACCGATGTCTGGGCCAGTATGGGCCAGGAAGAGGAGCACATGGCACGGGCGCGGGCCTTCGAGCCCTATCAGGTGACCCCCGAGGTGATGGCGCAAGCGCGCCCCGACGCAGTGTTCATGCACTGCCTACCGGCGCACCGCGGCGAAGAGGTGGCAGCAGAGGTGATTGACGGGCCCCAAAGCGTGGTATGGGACGAGGCGGAAAACCGCCTCCATTCCCAGAAGGCTCTGCTCGAAGCCCTGTTATGCGCCCCCTGAACCCCTGGCGGCGCGGGTTCCTGGTGCTGTCGGCCCTCGGCATCACGGCCGCGGTCCAAGCCCAGCCGGTGCAGGTGGCGGTGGCGGCCAACTTCATCGGCACCGCCCATGCGCTGGCGGCAGCCTACCAAGCCGCCGGCGGGGCACCGGTGCGCCTGAGCCTCGGTTCCACCGGCCAGCTCTACGCCCAAATCCGCAACGGTGCGCCCTTCGATGTGTTCCTATCCGCGGATGCACGACGCCCGCGCTTGCTGGAAGCCCAAGGCCTCGCCGTGGCAGGCAGCCGCTACACCTATGCACTGGGCCGGCTGGTACTCTGGAGCGCCGACCCGAAAGAGGTGGACCCCCACGGCCGGGTGTTGGCCCACGGGGCATTCCGGCATCTGGCCATCGCCGACCCTCGCACAGCACCCTATGGTGCCGCCGCCCGGCAGGTGCTGCGGCGCCTCGGCCTCTGGAAACGCCTCCAAGCCCGGCTGGTGCGCGGCGAGAATATCGTGCAGACCTTCCAGTTCGTGGCCAGCGGCGCGGCCTCCTTGGGCTTTGTCGCTGGATCCGAGCTGACACCCGCGCGCACCCGCCCAACGGGATCGAAGTGGGTAGTGCCCGCGGCGCTCTACCCGCCAATCCGCCAGCAAGCGGTCCTGCTGCGCCACGGCGCGCACCGGCGCGCACCGCGAGCGTTTCTCGCCTATCTCCAAAGCGACGCAGGGCGCGCGATTATCCTCCGCCACGGATACGGGTTACCCGACACCGCTGAGCGTCGCAGCACCACGGCGCGACCCGCACACCCGCTCCCCTGACCCGTCGCCGCCCGCCAGAGAAGTGCGAAACACGAGGCGGGAGTCCCCGGAGGGCGTAGGGTGCGGGCATATCGACGTAGTGGCGCAGCCGCGGAGGCGATACGCAAGCGCATCCGAAACGCCGTCGAGCCGTTGCGGGGGGCGTCGCGGAGGGCGTCCCAACGAGGAGGTCCGTGGCGGCGACGGACGCTGGGCGGCCAAGGCCCAAAAGCTGGTCGCATTGGCGAGTCGATTTTGGGAACGGGGAGGTCCCAAAATCTTCCACTACGATGAAGAGACCGAAAAGTTGAACTGATCTCCCGTCACCGCCATGGCGTTACGATAACCCGGACAAACTCCCGAGGAGTTCCCATGGCACTGGCCCTGCCCGATCTCGTCCCGGTATGGATCACCCTGCGCTTGGCGGGACTCGCCACGGTGATTCTGCTCCTGCTGGGCACCCCCCTCGCCTGGTGGTTGGCCCACACCCGCTCGCCGGTAAAGAGCGCCGTGGAGGCGGTAGTCGGCTTGCCCCTGGTGCTGCCCCCGACCGTGCTCGGGTTCTACCTACTCCTGGCCATGGGCCCCCATAGCCCGGTCGGCGCGGCCTGGATCCGCCTCACCGGGTCACCCCTGGTGTTCAGCTTTTCGGGACTGGTGGTGGGCTCCGTGCTCTACTCGCTGCCGTTCGTCGTGCAACCCCTGCAGAACGCCTTCGAAGGGCTCGGGCGGGGACCACTGGAGGCCGCCGCCACCCTGCGGGCGGGCCCCCTGGACCGGTTCGTCACGGTGGCGATGCCCCTCGCCCGGCGCGGCTTTCTCACCGCCGCAGTCCTGGGCTTTGCGCACACCGTGGGCGAATTCGGGGTAGTGCTGATGATCGGCGGCAACATCCCGGGACGCACCCAAGTGGTCTCCATCGCCATCTACGACCATGTGGAAGCCCTGGAGTACGCCCAGGCCCATGTACTGGCGGCCGGCATGGTGGCGTTCTCCTTTATGACCCTGCTCACCGTGTACTGGGCGAACCGGCGCTGGCAGGCACGCGGATGGTGAGCGACACGGAGATACGGATTGCGCTGACCCTGAACCGCGGCGGGTTCCCGCTCGAGGCGCGGTTCCAGTGTCCGGGCCGGGGCGTCACCGCGGTCTACGGACCCTCCGGCGCGGGCAAGAGCACCTTGCTGCGGGCGATCGCGGGGCTCGAGTCCGACGCGACGGGAACGGTGCACGTCAACGGCGCCCGTTGGCTGGAGAGCGACACCGGCCACTGCGTGCCCATCCACCGCCGGGATGTCGGCTTCGTATTCCAGGAGACCGCCCTATTCCCCCACCATACGGTGGCGGGCAATCTGCGCTACGGCTGGCACCGCACGCCCGCCGCCGCGCGTCGCGTCACGCCCTCCCAGGCGGCGGACTGGTTCGGCCTCGGACCCCTGCTCCAGCGCTATCCTCACCAACTCTCGGGCGGCGAACGCCAACGCGCCGCCATCGCCCGGTCCGTGCTCGCAGGCCCCGCGTTGCTGTTGATGGACGAGCCCCTGGCGGCCCTGGACCCGGCCGCCAAGACCCAGATCCTGGACTGCCTGGAACGCCTGCACACCGAACTCACCGTTCCGGTGCTATATGTGAGTCATTCCCTGGAAGAGGTGGCACGGCTCGCCCACCACTTGGTACTGATAGCGGCGGGACGGGTCTACGCGAACGGACCGCTCACCGAGCTGCTGGCGCGTCTGGACCTGCCCACCGCCCACGGGGATCAGGCGGGCGCGGTCCTGGAAGCCTCCGTGGCGGCCCACGACCAGCAGTATCGGTTGACGGAACTGACGTTCGCGGGCGGGCGCCTCACGATCGCCCAACAGGACCGGCCCCTGGGCCACCCGCTGCGGGTACGCATCCTGGCCCGGGACGTGAGCCTCGCACTGGAGGCCCCGCACCACACCAGCGTGCTGAATATCATTTCGTCGCGGGTAATGGAGTTGTCCCCGGAGCCGCCGGCCCAGGTGATGGTGCGGTTGGATGCCGGGGGTGCCGCGCTGCTCGCGCGGATCACCCGCAAGTCCGCCGATGCCCTCGGGCTGCGGCCAGGGCTAGCGGTGTACGCCCAGGTAAAGAGCGTCGCCCTGATGTAGACGCACACGCGCCTACCGCGCGCGCGTCAGGGCTCGTGGTGCTCGCGCGCTTCTTTCTCCATCTGCTCCAGACTGGTGTGGCGCACGTCCTTGCCGCGCACCAAATAGATGACGTACTCGCAGATGTTGCGCGCCCGGTCCCCGATGCGCTCCAGGGCACGCGCCGCCCACATGACATCCAACGCCACCGGGATCGAGCGCGGATCCTCCATCATGAAAGTGATGAGCTGGCGCATGATCGACTCGTACTCCTCGTCGATCCGCTGATCCTCGCGCCAAACATTGACCGCCGCCTCGGGGTCCGTGCGCGCAAACGCATCCAATGCCTCGTGCATCATCTTCTGCACCCGCCCGCCCATGTAACCCACTTGCGTAAAGTGTTTGCGCGCATTGGCGTTGCCGGCCTCCGCCAAGCGCAAGGCCATCCGGCCGATCCGCTCGGCCTCATCGCCAATGCGTTCCAGATCCGTGATAGTCTTGATGACCGCGATCACCAGGCGCAGATCGGTGGCGGTGGGCTGGCGCCGCGCGATGATGTGGGTGCATTCCTCGTCGATCGCCACCTCCATGGCATTGACCTTGTAGTCGCCCCGCAGCACCACCTCCGCGAGCTGGCTGTCGACATTCACCAGGGCGCGGAGCGCGTCGTCGATCTGCTGCTCGACCAGCCCGCCCATCGCCAATACCCGCTGACGGATGTCCTCGAGTTCCGCGTTGAACTGCTGGGAAATGTGATGACCGATCTCAAGCTTGTCCATGACTGCCATCCATTATCAAACGACACGGGCAAGGTGACGGGCGGGTGCGCGGCGGATCAACCGTAGCGCCCCGTGATGTAGTCTTCCGTCTCTTTCCGGACCGGGTTGGTGAAGATCATATCGGTCTGGCCAAACTCCACCAGACGACCCAAGTACATGAACGCGGTATAGTCGGACACCCGCGCCGCCTGCTGCATGTTGTGCGTAACGATTACAATCGTGTAATCGCTCTTCAACTCGTCGATCAGCTCCTCGATGTGCGCGGTGGAGATCGGGTCCAGGGCCGACGCGGGCTCATCGAGGAGCAGGACCTCAGGCCTGACCGCGATAGCCCGCGCGATGCACAAACGCTGCTGCTGACCGCCGGAGAGCTGTGTCCCGGTCTGCTTGAGTTTGTCCTTCACTTCGTTCCACAACGCCGCCTTGCGCAGCGCCCATTCCACCCGTTCACCCATCTCGGTGCGCGACAGGCGTTCGTACAACCGCACGCCGAACGCGATATTGTCATAGATCGACATGGGGAACGGGGTGGGCTTCTGGAACACCATCCCGACCTTGGCCCGCAACAGATTCAAATCCTGCCGCGGATCGAGCACATTATTGCCGTCCAGCAGGATCTCTCCGCTGGCACGCTGATCCGGATACAACTCGTAGATGCGGTTGAAGGCCCGCAGCAAGGTGGACTTGCCACAGCCCGAGGGGCCGATGAAGGCCGTAACCCGCTTCTCGGCGACCTGCAGATGTATCGACTCCAGCGCTTGGAACTTTCCGTAGTGAAAGTTCAGGTCCTGGACGCGGATCTTGATGTGCGCATCTGCCAACCCTTCCGGCGCCGGCTCCGGAATGGTCCGGCGCTCCTTCTCCACGCGCACATCACGCCGGGGTGGCGTCACGCCCGCGACGGGCGTCCCAGCGGGGTCCCCGACCGCGCGTTCATCCATTGGCAGGCTGCTGTCGGAGTTCATGGGTTCACTGTCCCGCCTTGCGTCCATGGAGCACCGCACGGGCGATGATATTCAGAACCAGGATCGTGAACGTGATCAGCAGTGCCCCGGCCCAAGCCAAATGCTGCCAGTCTTCATAGGGACTCATCGCGAACTGGAAGATCACCACCGGCAAATTCGCCATCGGTTGGTTCATGTTGGTGGTCCAGAACTGGTTGTTCAGCGCCGTGAACAGCAGCGGCGCGGTCTCGCCACTGATGCGCGCAACCGCCAGCAGGATGCCAGTCAGTATACCAGCGATGGAGGCCCGGTAGACGATCACCACCACCACCCGCCAGCGGGGCGCGCCGAGGGCGGCGGCGGCCTCCCGCAGGGTGTCGGGGACCAGACGCAGCATGTCCTCCGTGGTCCGCACTACCACCGGTACCACGATCAGGGCCAACGCCAGTGCTCCGGCCCAGCCCGAGAAGTGCCCCATGGTCACCACCGCCACCTCGTAGATAAAGACCCCGATGATGATGGACGGCGCGCTCAACAGGATATCATTGACGAAGCGGATCACCGGCACCATCCGCGACCGGCGCCCGAATTCCGACAGATAGGTCCCCGCCAGCACCCCAACCGGCGCGCCCACGGCCACGCCGGCACCGGTCAGCATCACGCTGCCGATGATGGCGTTCGCCAAACCGCCGGCGCTGCCGGGGGGCGGGGTGCTCTCGGTGAACAGGCTAGGGTGGATCCACTGCAACCCGTGGCTCACCAGGGTCCACAGCAGCCACGTCAGCCAAAACAGGCCGAACGCGGTGGTGAGCACTGAGGCCCCCAGGTTGAACACGTTTACCAGCCGTCTGCGGGTATAGATGTTCATCGCATCCCCATCAGGCGCGCCGGCCTTCACGGGCCGTGAGCCGGAACAGCAGGAGCTTGGCCAGGGCCAGTACCACGAAGGTGATCACGAACAGGATCAGGCCCACCGCCACCAGCGAGGACGAATACATCTTCCCATCGGCCTCGGTAAATTCGTTGGCAAGTATGGACGAGATCGTCGAACCGGGCATGAACAGGGACGGGCTGATCCGGTGGGCGTTGCCGATCACGAAAGTGACCGCCATGGTCTCGCCCAGGGCACGGCCCAGACCGAGCATGATGCCGCCGATGACGCCGACCTTGGTGTAAGGCAACACCACGTGGCGCACCACCTCCCAGGTGGTGGCGCCGACCCCGTAGGCGGACTCCTTGAGCATCGGGGGCACCACTTCAAAGACGTCACGCATTACCGAGGCGATGAACGGGATCACCATGATTCCGAGGATCAACCCGGCGGTGAACATCCCGATCCCCATGGGCGGGCCCTGGAACAACACGCCCACCAGCGGCCAGTCGCCGATATGGTCGGTGACCCACGGCTGGACGTGGTCGGCAAACAGAGGTGCGAACACGAACAGGCCCCACATTCCATAGATAATGCTCGGTATCGCCGCCAGCAGTTCGATGGCCGTACCCACCGGGCGCTTGAGCCAGGACGGGGCGAGCTCAGTGATGAACAACGCGATGCCGAAGCTCACCGGGATCGCCACCAGCATGGCGAGAAACGACGTCACCAGGGTGCCGAAGATCGGCACCAGCGCGCCGAAGCGCTCGGTGACCGGGTTCCACTGCGTGCTCACCAGAAAGCCGAACCCGAATTTGCGCAGCGCGGGCCCAGCGCCGATCAGGAGCGAGACCAGGATCGCGAACACCGACAGCATCACCAGAATGGCAAAGACGCGGGTGGTGCCGGCAAACACCCGATCGGCGAGCCGCCCGCGGCGTGGCGCGACGTTCAGTGCAGTATCGGTGCTTTGCCGATCCACGTCGGCCCCTTTGGGAAGTCTAACTGGACAGCGAAAAAATGACGGAGGAGCCATGGTACATGGCCCCTCCGTCCTGCGGCAACGCAATCCTGCTCCGGCACACAGGGCCAGAGCGGGGCCCGGTCAGTTCGCCCCGGCGCCGGTCCAGACCGGGTGGCCCTGCTCGCTCTTGATTTCCTTGGACCAGGTCTGCTCCACCATGCGCACCACGCTCGCAGGCATCGGCACATAGTCCAGGGACTCCGCCATCCGGGTGCCGTGATGGTAGGCCCAGTCGTAGAACTTCAGCACCTCGCGGGCCATTTCCGGCTTCGCCTGGGTCTTATAGACCAGGATGAAGCTCGCGCCGGTTATCGGCCAGCTGTCGGCGCCCGGCTGATCCGTCAGGATCAGATAGTAACCCGGGGCGTCCTTCCAATCCGCATTCGCGGCCGCCGACTGAAAAGTCTTGCTGCTCGGACTAACGTAATGACCTGCCTTGTTGCGCAACCGCACGTAGGCCATCTTGTTCTGCAGCGCATAAGCGTACTCCACGTAGCCGACGCCGCCTCTGATACGCCGCACGTAGGAGGCAACCCCTTCGTTGCCCTTGGCCCCTACGCCGGCGGGCCAGGACACCGCCTTGCCGAATCCAACCTTGGCCTTCCACGCCGCGCTGACCTTGGACAAATAGTTGGTGAAGATGAAGGTGGTGCCGGAACCGTCCGCCCGGTGCACCACGGTGATCGCCATGTCAGGTAATTTGACGCCCGCGTTGGCAGCCTGGATAGCCGGATCGTTCCAGCGTTTGATTTTACCGATGAAGATATCGGCGAGCACTTCGTTCGGGAGTTTGACCTCGCCCGGCCGCAAGCCTGGCAGGTTCACCACCGGCACCACGCCGCCCATGATCTGCGGCCACTGGAGCAGACCGTACTTCTCGAGTTCCTCCGGCTTCATGGGGGCATCGGACGCGCCGAAATCAACGGTGCGCGCCTTGATCTGCTTGATCCCGCCTCCCGAACCGATGGACTGGTAGTTCATGCGGATTCCGGTCTTGGCGCGGTATGCCTCCGCCCACTTGGAATACACCGGATACGGGAAGGTGGCCCCCGCGCCGGAGATCTCTGTGACCGTGCCGGCCGCGGCCGCCCCTGCGAACAAAAGTGCGCACAGCGCAACCACATGGACCAATCTCGGGTATAGGCGTCTCGACATGTCAGACTCCTTGGACAAACCGGCGTAAAACGGAATGCGGCAACCATGGGCCGCTGCAGGAATCCCGGACTTGCGGGATCATCAGAAGCAGCAGTCTACCCGCCCAATGTGACAGTGTTGTGACAGTGTAGGGCAGGACGTGAGGCGCACCGTCTTTGAGGAACTTTTGAGGAATGATCCACAACCAATTCAATTCACTTTGGAAGCGACGCTATTAACGTCACAGGGAAATCACATATGAAGGTAGCTCCGACACCGATCTCGCTCTCGACCCGAAGTACGGCACGGTGCCGGCTCAGGGCATGCTTGGCGATGGCGAGCCCCAGACCGGTACCGCCGGTGGCCCGGGAGCGCGCCTGATCCACGCGATAGAAGCGCTCGGTCAGCCGCGGAATATGCTGCGCCGGCACCCCGATCCCGTTGTCCTCCACCGCGAGGTGGGCACCATCGGCATCCGCGTACCAACGGATCTGGATGCGGCCGCGCTCCGGCGTGTACTGCACGGCGTTGAAGATGATATTGGCGAAAGCGCTGCGCAGGGCCTGTTCCTCGCCCCGCAACACCAGCTCCGGATCCGCCTCCAGCTCGATGGTGTGGCCACGTCCGCCGGAGAGTGCCCGCGCCTCGTCCCGGAGTTGGGCCAGCATGGCAGGAACCTGCACGACGCGAGCGTCCGCTCCGGGGGGCTCGGCCTCGAGCCGCGCCAACAGCAGCAGATCCTCCACGATGCGCTGCATGCGCGTCACCTGCTGATCCATGATGGTCACCGGTTCGCCCCAATCCGCCGGGATCTCGTCCCCGGCACCGCGCATGGTCTCCAGGTATCCCCGCACCACCGTCAGCGGCGTGCGCAATTCATGGGACACATTGGCCACGAAGTCGCGGCGCACTTGCTCCAGTTGGTGGATCCGCGTCATGTCCCGCGCGACCAGCAGCGACTGGTCAGCACCATAGGGAATGATCCGCAGCGCCAACCGCACCACGCCATCGGCCGGAGATGGGATCTCTACCGGCTCCGCGTACGCACCGCGCGCCAGATAGTCGATGAACACGGGATTGCGCACGAGATTCTGGATCCGCCGGTTGGCGTCCTGCGGCCATCGCAGGTTCAGTAAACGGTGCGCCGCGTCGTTGGCCCACTGGATGGTCTCATCCGCACCCAGCACTACGGTCGCATCCGGCAGCGTGCCCAGCACCTGCTCGAAACGTTCCAGGAACTGGGCCAATCGTCGCTTGCGCTTGCGGTTGCGCTGCTGCAGGCGGTAGAGGCCATGAAATACGTCGCCCCACACGCCGCTGGCATCCGGCGGGTGATAACGCCGGCCAACCCGCAGCCAACGCTCGAGACGGGATAGGTTGAACAGATGGGTCCCCAGGTATACCAGCGTTCCCAACCACAGAAACAACAGGATGTGGTGCGCCATCGCGCCCAGGATCAGCGCCGCGATGCCGATACCGGCGAGTTTCCAGATCTCACGCGTCCAGACGGCGATCAACTCTCTTCACCGCGCACGGAGAACCGGTACCCCGCGCCGCGCACGGTCTGGATGAACCGGTCGTAACCATGCTGCGACAGTGCCTTGCGCAGGCGCAGCACATGCACGTCCACCGTGCGCTCCTCCACCACCACGTGGGGACCCCACACCCGGTCCAACAACTGCCCACGGCTATGCACCCGCTCCGGATGAGTGATGAGAAACTGCAGCAGCCGAAACTCGGTACGTCCGAGCTTGACCTCCTCGCCCCGCAGGCTCACGCGGTGGGCCGCAGGGTCCAGCTCCAAACCCTGCACCTCCACCACCTCCTCGCCGCGGTGGGGCATCGCACGACGCAGCACCGCGCGGATGCGCGCCACCAGTTCCCGGGGTGAAAACGGCTTGACGATGTAATCGTCGGACCCGGTCTCCAGACCCCGCACCCGATCCTCCTCCTCGCCCTTGGCGGTCAGCATGATGACCGGGATATGCTGGGTGAGCATATCTTTCTTCAGCCGGCGTGCGAAATCGATTCCGCTCACCCCGGGCAGCATCCAGTCCAGCAGCACCAGGTCCGGAAGCCGCTCCACGATCCGGTCCTGCGCCCGCTCCGCATCGCAGGCCTCGTCCACCTCGTAGGCCGCGCGTACCAAGGCGAAGCGAACCATCTCGCGGATCGCGGGTTCGTCCTCAACGATGAGTATCCTGGCCGTCACCGGCACAGCCCCCCATTTTTTCGGGCCCTCTGGTGTCTCAAGGGCGCTCGCGGCTATGGTAATACAGCCGGCCCCTAAACCCCACACCGGAAGCACATCGCGCGCCAACGCTCGTTCGCATACATCCCGGGTAACAAAACCGAAACAATTCGTTCATGGAACCGTCACATTCCCATCACCGATCCGTAACACAGGATGCCCATCCTACGATCCAGCCGTCCGCCGGCCACTGCGGCCCTACCGGATCGACGAGGTCGACGATCCACTGGCCGTGTTCTTGCCACCGGGCGCAAATACCCAGACGACCGCTGACCAACGGACACGTGGAACGGGCCCAGACCCGCCGCGTATGACATTTGGGTCCCGAGGTGACGTCGACGACATCCAATCAGTTCTTCCGAAAGGAGCTTCTCGTATGCGTAGGCAGATCCTGACGGCGGCCACGCGGGCCGCGCTCGGCACCCCAAAAGTACAACGGCGTATTTGGATGGGAATCGCCACCCTACCGCTGGCACTGGCGCTGGGCACACCGGCGGCCTACGCGGACCCGACGACCGTGGAACTGGAACAGCAGAACGCCGCGATGCAGAACCAGCTTCAGCAGCTACAGCAGCAGATCCAGGACAACCGCAAGGCGATTGAAAAGGCCGGCTCGGGCACCAGCGCCACTAACAGCTATGTCAGCGATTTCGGGACGACCACGATCAGCGGGAAAATGTACGGCGATCTGACCTACAAGAACCTGACGGGCAACGGCAGCGAGATCCCGGACAGCGGGTTTGGCACAGACGTCAAACGCTTCTACTTCGGTGTCGGGCACCAGTTCAATGATATCTGGTCCGTGAATCTGACGACCGATTTCAACTACAGCAGCTCCGACAAGAACACCCAGGTCTTCATCAAGAAGGCCTATATACAGGCGAAGTTCTCGCCGCTCGCCACCGTGCGTTTGGGCTCCGCCGACATGCCCTGGATCCCCTACGACGAGGGCCTCTACGGCTTCCGCTACGTGGAGAACACCCTGATCGACCGTCTGGGCTTCGGCAATTCCGCGGACTGGGGCGCGCATTTGCTCGGCAAGGAAGGCATGTTCAACTACGCGTTCTCCGGCGTGAACGGTGGTGGCTACCACAACCCCCCGCGCAGCAAGAACGTTGACTTCGCAGGGCGGGTCGGCGTCAACCCGTTACCGGGGATGTCCCTCGCCGTAGGTGGTTACGTCGGCAAGCTTGCGCAAAACACAGCCGGGGCGACAACCTTTCACACCGCCAAGCGCCTCGACCTGATCGCCGCCTACGTCCAACCCACCTACCGGCTCGGCGTCGAATACTTCAAGGCGTATGACTGGAACACGGTGGCCAACCCCATGAGCGACCGCGCCTATGGGCTTTCGGCGTGGGGCTCGGTATCGCCGATGCGCCACATCACGCTGTTCGCGCGCTTCGACTACGCCAAGCCGAGCCAGGACCTGCAGCCGGGGCTGAAGGACTACTACTTCAACGTTGGCGTACAGGACGAGGTCTATAAGAACGTACTGCTCGCGCTGGCATTCAAGCACGAGAAACAGGACAACGGTTCCTGGAAGACCAGCAATACATCGTTCAACGCGGGTCAGTACAACCGCGTCAACTACAACGAAGTGGGACTCTGGACCCAGGTGAAATTCTGACCGGAACCCATCCGCGGCGCTAGCGCGGCTCCGACCGCGCGCCGCCGCGGCATTTTCCACTACCTCCTCGACTGACCCGCCATGACGGCGGGTCTTTTTTTGCCCCACCGCCCGCATTCTGGCACGCGCCGTCTCAATCACGTATCATCTGCCTTGCCGTCGGCGGCCCGACACTGCCGACGGACATCGGCCCCCGCCGTATCGGAAATTCAGCACGCACAGGCACGGGTAGCATGAGAAAAGCGTTTTTCCTGACGACACTGCTCCTTTTTTCCTCGGCGGTCCTCGCGGCCCAGACCGTCCAATACATCAGCGACCACCTGGAGTTGCCGATGCGCTCCGGGCAGAGTACCCAGAACCGTATCCTCCGGATGGTGCCGAGCGGCACCCCGGTGGACGTATTGCAAACCTCCACCAGCACGGGTTACAGCCAGATTCGCACCCGCGACGGCACCCAGGGGTGGGTATTGACCCGGTTTCTGATGCAGACCCCCAGCGCCCGGGACCAACTGACGGCGGCGGAACAGAAGCTGGCCAAACTCGAGATCGAGAACGCGCAGATCAAGAAACAGGCCGCGGATCTGGGTGGCAAGGCGGGTACCCAGGGGCGCAAGCTCGCGCAGCTTGAGCAGGACAAGCAAGACTTAGCCGCAGAGCTCAACCACATCAAGCAGACGGCGGCCAACGCCCTGGCCATCGACAGCGAGAACCGCGACCTCAAGGCCCGCAGCCTCACCCAAGCGCGGGAATTGCAGGCCCTGCGGCAGGAAGCCGACCTCCTGAAGGACCGTAGCCAACGGGACTGGTTCCTGGCCGGTGCAGGCGTGCTCGGGGGCGGGATCCTGCTCGGGCTGATCCTGCCCCGGGTCCGATTGCGGCGCAAGGGCGGCTGGAACGCGTTCTAGCGACCCTGCGAACACCCAGCCGTCCCAAACCCGCCCGGTGCGGCCCGCGGCCCGCACCGACGTGCCGGCACCCGTCCCGATACGGCTTGCGCCTGCGCTCCCAGCGGCCGCAGAATCTTTCCATGACCACCCGCCTGCCCCCCGTACTGGACTTGCTCCGGACCTTGATCGGGACGCCGTCCGTCAGCAGCGTGAGCCCGGCCTTCGACCAGGGCAACCGCACGGTCATCGATCATCTCGCCGGCTGGTTGGCGGACCTGGGGTTCCAAGTGGAGATCCTGCCCCTGGATCAGCACCCGGGGAAGGCCGACCTGATCGCCACTCTGGGCAGCGGCCCCGGCGGCCTGGTGCTGGCGGGCCATACGGATACGGTGCCGTGCGACCCGGATCGCTGGCGGACCGACCCGTTCCAACTCCACGCGGCGGACGGGCGGCTCTACGGCCTGGGCATCGCCGACATGAAGGGGTTCTTCGCCCTGGCTCTGGACGCCGCCAGCCGATTCCGGGCATCGGACCTCCGGGAACCCCTGATCCTGGTCGCCACCGCCGACGAGGAGAGTTCCATGGCCGGCGCTCAGGCCCTGGTGGATGCCGGGCGTCCACGTGCCCGCTACGCGGTGGTGGGAGAACCCACGGGGTTGCGCCCGGTCCACCTCCACAAGGGCATCCTCATGGAAGGCATCCGGCTCGTGGGTCACTCCGGACACTCCAGCGATCCGTCCCTGGGGGCCAGCGCCCTGGAGGCCATGCACCAAGTGCTGGGAGAACTGTTGACGTGGCGGGCGGAGCTGCAGCGCGCGCACCGCAACCCCCGTTTCCAGATTCCGGTCCCCACCCTCAACCTGGGCTACATCCGCGGCGGGGACAACCCGAATCGCATCTGCGGCGAATGCGAACTGCATATCGACCTGCGCACGCTGCCGGGCATGGACCTGGATGGACTACGCGCGGAACTGCACGACCGCCTGGAGCGGTTGCTGCGCGGCAGCGGCGTGCGGCTGGAACTGCGGCCCCTGTTTCCCGGCACCCCGGCAATGGAGACCCCCGTTGACAGCCCGATCGTCGTCGCCGCCGAGCAGCTCACCGGATATCCGGCGGAAGCGGTGGCCTTCGGCACCGAAGGCCCCTATTTCCAGGAACTGGGCATGCAGCCGGTAATCCTCGGCCCGGGCGATATCCACCAGGCCCACCAGCCGGATGAGTCCCTGGAACTGGCACGACTCCAACCTACCGTGGAACTGTTGGAACGGCTGGTGCGGCGCTTCTGCGTAGGGCCAGTCGGCGCGGCGCGATCACTTGCTGATGGTGGGTAGTGGGATCCACGTCTACCGACGCCGCGGGCGTTGCTGGTAGAATCGTCGCTTGGAAACAGGAGGTCCGGATCCCATCATGATGCACACATCGATTCCGCGCGCACCGTCCCACCTGCGCAGAGGCCCGTTCCAGTCCGGTTTCACCCTCATCGAAATCATGGTGGTGGTGGTCATCCTCGGTATCCTGGCGGCCTTGATCGTGCCGCGCATCATGGACAAGCCCGAGGAGGCGCGGGTCGTCAAGGCCAAGCAGGATATCCGGGCCTTGGAGGGCGCTCTGAATCTCTACAAGCTCGACAACTACGTCTACCCGACCACGGACCAGGGCCTACAGGCGCTGGTCACCAAGCCGACCCAACCCCCGGAACCGCCGCACTGGAAGCAGGGCGGATACATCGAGCGCCTTCCGAAGGACCCCTGGGGGCATCCATATCAGTACCTCAATCCGGGGCAACACGGTGCCATCGATATTTATTCCCTCGGGCCCGACGGCCAGGTCAGCAACGACGATATCGGGAACTGGAACCTGCAATAGCCTGCCTGCGGAACCCACCGCGCCGCACAGCGGCGCAAGGCACCCTGCTCCCATGGCTCGCTGCGCTGCACGCAATCGGGTCACCGGCGCCCGGGGATTCACCCTCCTCGAGTTGCTGGTGGTGCTCGTCATCATCGGCGTCGTGCTGAGCATGGTGACCCTGAGCACCGGCACGCGCAATCGCGACACCGAACTCTCGGAGGATGCGAGCCGATTGGCGGCACTCATGGGGATGGCGAGCGACCAAGCCGTGTTGTCATTCGCCGACTACGGAATCCGATTCTCCCCCCACGGTTACCGGTTCATGATCCTCGACGGGCAGAAGTGGCGACCGGTGACGAACGATGAGCTGCTGCGCCCGCGGCGCCTGGAACCGGACGTGAATCTGCGCCTCGTCACCGAGGGCCAGCCGGTTCCCCTGACGGACCCCGGCGCGGCGGACGAGAAGCCAAACGTTTTTCTGTACTCCAGCGGTGAACGCACGCCGTTCACCCTAACATTCACAGCAACCGGCAGCCCCGACGGCGTCCAGGTGGTGGGCAAATTCAGCGGCAAGGTCAAGGTCATGCAGCCGAAGGCAGGGACCGATTCGTGATCCGCCGGCCCGCGCTGCGGCGCGTCCCGGATCCCGCCCGAGGTTTCACACTGCTGGAGGTGCTTATCGCCCTGGCAATACTGGCGATTGCGTTGGCGGCCGCCATACAGTCGGCGGGAAGTGTCGCGGGCAACGCCGCCTACCTGCGCGACCGCACCCTGGCGGATTGGGTCGCCCGCAACCAGTTCATCGAACAGCGGATCACACGCGCCTGGCCTTCCGTGGGGGATAGCGACGGCACCGTTACGATGGCCGGACGGGAGTGGAAATGGACCATGAAGGTCTCCGGCACGCCGGACCCGGACATGCGGCAGGTGGACCTGAAGGTGAGCGTCAAGGACGACCCCAAGGCCGGGTCGCTCGCCACGCTGGTGGGCTACCTCGGTAAGCCGCAGGTCACTCCCGGGGCCCCGGCACCATGAGCCGCTGGTCCACCATCCGAGACCCGGCAGGCACGGGCTTCACGCTGCTGGAAATGCTCGTGGCCATCGCCGTATTCGCGGTCGTCGCGGCGCTGGCCTACGGCGGACTGCTCTCGGTACTGCATACCCGCCAGGAGACGGACCTGCGGATGCAGCAACTCACCGAGTTGCAGATGGCTTATCTGCAACTGGAGCGGGACCTGCAGCAGGCAGTCCCGCGCACCATTCGCGACGAGTTGGGCAGCACCGTCGCCGCCTTTCTCGGGGGCGCGGGGACCGCGACCCTGTTCGAGGAGACCCGCGGGGGGCGCAGCAACCCCGCGGGACTGCCGCGCAGCAGCCTGGAGCGGGTCGCCTACCGGTTGAAGGGCGATACCCTCATCCGCA
Organism: Chromatiales bacterium 21-64-14; assembly: GCA_002255365.1. Lineage (NCBI taxonomy): Bacteria > Pseudomonadati > Pseudomonadota > Gammaproteobacteria > Chromatiales > Chromatiales bacterium 21-64-14. The sequence goes on along the minus strand of NCBI01000004.1, from coordinate 9,232 downwards.
GTACCTGGGCGGAACTGGACCGCGCCCCGGGCGCCACGCCCCAGGACGCGGACGTGCTGCACGGAGTCCACACCGCCGAGATCCGGTTCCTCGATGCGCAGCAGGTGTGGCAACCCTCCTGGCCGCCCGCGGGCCTCCTGGCAGCGCCCGGCGCCGCGCCGTTGCCGCGCGCCGTGGAGGTGGTGCTGGATCTCAAACAATGGGGACGGATCCGCTGGCTATTCCTGCTGCCCAACTGAGGGCGTGCGCGATGGAGACTCACCCTTGCGCCATGCACACGGCCCACGTAAGGTGGGGTGCGCGGGCTCGGGCCCGCGGCTCCCGATCCTATCCCCTTGGTACGGCCATGGTCCGACTGCGCGCCCCACACCCCCCGCACCGCAACCGCGGCGTGGCGGTGATCGTCGCCATGCTGGTGGTCGCCCTCGCGACCGCCGCGGTTACCGCCATGGTCTCCCGCCAGCAGATCGAGATCCGCCGCACAGCAAACCTCCTGGAGCAGGACCAAGCTTATCTTTACGGACTGGCTGTAGAAACCTGGGGCGAGGAGATCCTGCGCAAGGATCACGCCAAAAGCGCGGTGGACGATCTGACAGAGAATTGGGCGCAACTGCCACCGCCGATCCCAGTCGAGGGCGGCAGCTTGGCGGGGCGGATCATTGACCTTCAGGGCCGCTTCAATCTCAACAATTTGGTAGTCAACGGTTTGGAGAGCCAACCGGACGCCGCACGTTTCCGCCGCCTGCTGGAACTGCTCGGCCTCGATCCGGACCTGGTCCAGTCAGTGTTGGACTGGATCGACCCGGATATGCAAGCGCGTTTCCCCGGCGGGGCCGAGGATGATTACTACCTCCGGCTCTCGCCCCCGTACCGGGCGGCGAACCAAGCAATGACGAGTCCCACGGAACTGATACTGGTGGCCGGCTACACGCCGAAGATCTATCAAGCCCTGGCCCCTTTTATCACCGCGTTGCCGGGGCATACCCCCATCAACGTCAATACCGCCCCAGCGCTGGTGTTGGCGATGCTGGTACCGGGTCTCAGCGCGGACGACGCCAAGGCCCTGGTCCAGGCCCGCGCGCAGCAGCCCTACAAGACCGTGCAGGATTTCCTGAATCAACCGGCGATACAGGCCCGGCTCCGGCAAAATCCCCAGCTGCAGGCGACCCTCACCCAGGGGATCAGTGTCTCCAGCAATTATTTCCTCATCCACAGCGAAACCCAGGTGGGGCGCGCGCGCGTGTTTCTAAACAGCGTGATCCTGCGCGGCAACCAGGGCAATGAAGAGGTTATAATGCGCACCCGGGGAACCGTGTAGATGCGCGAAACCATATACATCCGTCTGGGCGAGGCCGGCGCACCCGCGGCGTGGCTGCTGTGGGATACTACGGGCCATGTCCGTACTCCGGTGCGGAACGGGACGCTGGAGGAGGCGGCGGGCGACGCGGCGGGCCGGTTCGTCGTGGTACTGGTCCCCGGCGATCAGGTGACCCTGGCCCACGCGAAGGTGCCGACGTCCCAGCGCCAACGCATGATCCGCGCTATCCCCTACGCCCTGGAGGAGCACCTGGCCGAAGACGTGGACCGCCTGCACTTCGCCCTGGGTGGACAGGATCCGGAGCGCGGTGTGGCGGTGGCGGCAGTCTCCCGGGCGGCCATGGACGGATGGCTGGAACAACTCACGGCAGCCGGACTGCACGCCGATGCCCTGATCCCGGATACCCTCTCCCTGCCCCTGAAGCCCGATCGCTGGACTGCGTTCCTGGAGCCGCACCGCTGCGTACTGCGCACCGGGGAACACGCAGGGATGGTCATCGACCCGGACAACCTTGCCCAATTCCTGCAGATCGCGTCCCAGGAGGGCGACCCGCCCCACGGGGTTCATCTATACCACGACCCCGCGACCCCCGTGCCCGCCGGTCTGGACGAGGCGCCGCTGGAGCGGTCCACGGAAGAACACGCGGGGAGCTTGATGGACCTGCTGGCTACCCTAGGACCGATCCCGGAGCCGGCGCGACGCGGCATCAACCTGCTGCAGGGCGCCTACAGCCGGCGCGAACAACTGGGCCGCATCCTGCGCCCGTGGCGCGCCACTGCCGCCCTGCTGGGGGTCTGGTTGCTACTGGGCATGGGACTACAGATCTACGAGTACGCCCACCTGCGCGCACAGTCCCAGACCCTGTCGAAGCAGATCGTGCAGTTCTACCGCCAGACCTTCCCCACCGAACGCCGCGTCGTCAACGCCCGGGTGCAGATGGAGCGCCACCTGCAGGCATTGCAGAAACGGCGCGGCGACGCGGCGGACGGCTTCCTCGCGCTGCTGGGGCAGACCGGAACCGCCCTGCGGGGGACCGCTGGGATCCGGCTCGAGGCGCTGAACTACCAGGGCGGCGGCCTGGATCTGCGCCTGAGCGCCAACGACGTCCAGGGGCTGGATCAACTCAAGCAGCAACTCATGAAGGAAGGCCGGCTCAGCGTGGAGATCCAATCCGCCAGCACCCACGACAATCGGGTGGAGAGTCGGGTCCAGATCCGGAGCAAGGGCAAGGGCTCATGAAGGAGTGGCTCGCAGCACGCACCCCACGCGAGCGCCAGATCCTCATCATCGGCGCCGCGCTCCTCGCCGTATTGCTGTTGTACGGCGTGGTCCTGCGCCCGTTCCACAACCGCCTCGCGACGCTGCGCCACAACGTGGACGAACAGCGCGCGCTGCTGCACTGGATGCACGGGGCCGCCGGGCAGATCCAGGCCCTGCGGGGGAGCGCGGGGAACCGGGTCTCCGGCCAGCCGATCCTGTCCCTGGTAGACCAGACGGCCCGCCAGGAACAACTGGGCAACGCGGTGAAACGCCTGGAACCGGACAGCTCCGGGGGAGTCCGGGTGTGGCTCGAGCAGGCGCCCTTCGATCAGGTGGTGCAGTGGCTGGGCAAACTGGAACGGGACCACGGTCTGCAACTTGAATCCATCACTGTCGAGAGCACCGGGGTTCCGGGCCAAGTGAGTGGGCGGGCGGTCCTGCAGGGGGGCGGATGATCAAACCGAGCCACCTCCTGCTGGGCCTCCTGACCTACCTGGCGATGCTGGTACTGACGATACCGGCGCAACAGGCCTACCGGTGGTTACCCCACGCCGGCGCGGGTCCCGCCCTGTACGGACTGGAGGGCACCGTCTGGAACGGGCGGGCAAACACCGCCATGGTAGGCCTCAGGGACCTGGGCAGCCTGCAATGGCGGGTGAATCCCCTCTGGCTCCCCCTGGGACGGCTGCGGGTGGCGTGGACCCTGGCGGGCGGCGACACCACCGGTCAAGGCGTGCTGCAAGCCGGGTTCGGAGGCCGACTCCAACTGCCGGCCCTGGAACTGAACCTGCCGATGGGCACGCTGCAGGGATGGGTCCCCACCCTCCCAGTGGCGCTCGGGGGAACACTCCAGGCCCGGCTGCACGACGTGGCGCTGCACGATGGCCACCTGCAACAGGTACGCGGCACCCTGGTGTGGGAACAGGCCGCCGTAGAATGGACCCAGCCAGTGGCGCTCGGCGCGCTGGCACTGGAACTCGCACCCGGACCCGGGGACAGCATCCAGGGGACCCTCAAGGACCGGGGTGGCCCGCTGCAGGTACAGGGCACGGTGTCGTTGCTGAACAGCGGGGTGCTGCAATTCGTTGCTACAGTAATGCCTAGAACCAACGCATCCCCCGACCTGGTACGTGCATTGCACATGCTGGGCGCGCCGGATGCAGCCGGGCAATATCACCTCCAGTGGAACGGGCGTGTGCCCATGGCCGGCCGCGGAATCAGCGCGCGCCTCTGAACCCGCAAGCGCCTGCAGGCCTGGAAACTGTTTGTTATAATGCGCCTTCCTTCGCGAGCCATACGGGATACACCATGACCGCACTCACCCGGTGGGCACCGCTGCCGGTGATCACGCCCGAGACCAAATGCGGCCTTTGTACCAGTGCCAAGTGCTGCACCTACATCACCCAGATCATCGAGACTCCGCGCTCCAAATACGATTTCGAGCACCTGCTGTGGCAGATCTCCCACGAGAACGTTCAGGTCTATAAGGACGAGGACGGCTGGACACTGCTGGTCAACAACCGCTGCACGCATCTGCTCCCCGACGGGCGCTGTGGCATCTACGACGAACGCCCGGAGATCTGCCGGGAACACTCCAACGATTATTGCGAGTTCGATGCACCCTCGGAAGACAGTTTCGAGCTGTACTTCGACGGCTACCCCGCCCTGCTCGCCTATTGCAAGAAGCGCTTCAAACGTTGGGGTAAGCGTTAGTTCGAGTGGCGCTTACTTAAACCCCGGCCGTTGAAGCCGGGCCCGACCGTTGAGTTGAATCACGGAACGCACGAAACAGTCGCGCCTTTTTCCGAGGGTTCCGTGACCATTATCCTGCGATACGGTCACATTAAGGTAAGTGCCATTCGGGCTAGCCCGTGTTGGACTCCGACAACAGATCCGCAAACGAATCCACCGCCGGGAACTCGTCGATCTCCCGGGCCGGCTGGCGGCTGTCGGGGCGGCGCACCGCTACCAAGTGGGCCAAACCGCTGCGGCGCGCGGTGCGCAATACCGGCAGGCTGTCGTCCACCAGCAGGGTCCGGCCTGGATCATAGGGCTCGTGGTCCTGGAGACATTGCCAGAACACCGGGTCCTCCTTGGGGCGGCCCAGATCATGCGCGCAGACCATTGCATCGAGATAGTCCTGAAGCCCAGTGCGGCGCAGCTTGAGCGCGAGGCTCTTGCCATGCGCATTGGTCACCAGCACCAGCCGCTTTCCCCGGGCCCGCAGCGCCTCCAGCACCGCAGCGACGCCGGGCTGCATCGCGATGAGATGCTGGACCTCCGCCTTCAACGCGGCGATGTCGAGGCCGAGCTCTCCGCTCCAGTAATCGATGCAATACCAAGCCATGGTTCCCTCCACGCTCCGGAAGCGCGCGAACAAGGCCTCTTTGGCTTGCTCCACGGATAGGCCGTGGCGCTGCGCGTAGCGCAGGGGCACGTGCTCGCGCCAGAAGTGGTTGTCGAAATGCAGATCCAGCAGTGTCCCATCCATATCGAGGAACACGCTGTGGATCGCGCGCCAGTCCACCATCATCATCCCGCCGTCCGATTGATGCCCCATTATCCCGCCCGGTGACGAGACCCGCCAGTGGCGGACGCGGCACGCGGGCAGCGCGAATGGCGCGGCCTTACACTCCAGCCGTTCAAGCCCACTCAAACCGTGCCGTGTTCAACCACCGAAGCACGGCAACCCATCCCATTACGGAACCGTCGCGGCGTTGTCCGTGGGCGCGCTGGGTTCCGTGGCGATTTTTTACGCTACGGGCCTATGTATGTAAGGGTCAATCGGGTTAACGCACGACCCACTCATGCCGGGCCGCCGCTCAGCCCTGGATCTCGCCGGACTCACCCGTTACACTGCCCGCCTGCGGGGTGGTCCGTGGATCCGCCCGGCCCGCGCCTGCGGTCCGTTCGCGGCCCGCCCCAGGGCGCGCCCACCTGGGGAACCCGACACCCATGACCGATCCTGACGACTGCCCCATCGCCGACCCCTGCGCGCTCCTGGAGCCGGTGTGCGCCCTCGCCCGCGCGGCCGGAACCCGGATCCTGGAGGTCTACGCTACCGATTTCGGCGTGGACCACAAGGATGACCGCTCGCCCCTGACCGCGGCGGACCTGGCATCCCATCACACCATCATCGACGGACTGCGGCGCCTGACCCCGGACGTCCCCGCCTTGTCGGAGGAATCCGCGCGCATCCCCTACGCCGAGCGCGCTTCGTGGCGGTGCTACTGGCTCATCGACCCCTTGGATGGGACCCGCGAATTCGTAAAACGCAACGGTGAATTCACCGTCAACATCGCGCTGATACGGGATCACACCCCGGTGCTGGGCGTCGTGCATGTCCCGGTGAGCGGCACGAGCTACTACGCGTGCGCGGGCCGCGGGGCCTTCAAGGAAGACCTCATCGACGGGACCCGGCAGTTGCGGGCACGCAGCGTGCCCACGGACCGGATCACCGTGGCGGGCAGCCGTTCACACCGGGGGGCATCACTGGATGCGCTGCTGGCACGGCTCGGCGAGCACGAACTGATCGGGATGGGCAGCTCCCTCAGGTCACCGACACCGCGCTGCAGCCGCTACGCTACAACACCAAGGAGTCCCTGTTGAACCCCCATTTTCTGGTATTCGGGGACCCGAATCATCCGTGGCACCAATACCTGGTGTAGTGTCGTCGCACGTCTGGACGCCCATTCAGCGCGCCACGGCCTAGCCTGATGCACGGCGCGCCCCCGCACCGGGACAGGAAGGGGGCGCCCCCTTTCAAGCGGGCGCAGCGCCGCCGAACGCAGGGCCGTGACCCGCACGTAGCGGGTTCTCCCCAAGCGTCCGTGCGGTGCTGCGGCGCGTGTGCAGGGCGTCGCTGGCCCCGTACAGGACCAGGACCACCAGGACCCGCGGCCACGACAACCGAGCGCGGCCGTGGGCAACCATACACCCGTCCTGGACACCGCACAGGTCAGCGGTGGCGCTGCCCCGCGCCCACGGACAGCGGGGTAAGCTTGAGTGCGATCTTCCTGCCCAGGTCGGCACCCGCATCCGCTGCCAGGGAACCGCTGCTGTCATTGAACAGCACCGGGACACCGGACGCCTCCACCAGATCGATCAGCGCCGCCATCTTCTCGCCGGACGCCTCATCCAGATCGAACAACACGAAGTCCGCCCGATTCAGGCCGGCACCGCGGATCGCTTCCGCGTTCAAGGCGACCGCACCGAGGACCCCCATACCGCACTGTTCCAACAATGCGGTGAAATGGCCGCACCGTGCCGGGGAGTCCGACGCGATTACTACGAGTAATTTTTTTTTTCATGAATTCCCGGACCGGCGGCGTCCACGGGGGCGTCCGGATGCCCAACCCCCGCATCCGCGCCAGCGGTCTCGTGCGCCGCGTCCGCCGCCGGCACTTGCCGGCCGGTGGGCGCGGCGCCACCGCCCGCTCCACTCGGGAACAGGCCGCCCTTACGCTTGTCCCGGGCCACGTCGCGCACCAGTGCCGCGTTGATCCGGGGCGCCTGTTCCGCATAACCATAAACCATAGCGGTGTCGCAGAGCAGATTGACGAGCCGTGGCACACCGCGGCTGGCCTCGTGAACCACTGCGCACGCTTCGTCCTCGAACAGGTCCGGGTCACCCCCCGCGGTTGCCAAACGATGCCGGATGTACTCCCGGGTTTCGTGGGCTTCCAAGGGTTCCAGATCGTAGTCCACCGCGATGCGTTGGGCGAATTGTTCCAGATCGGCCCGGCGCAGGGTATCCCGCAGGCCGGGCTGGCCCACCAGGATCACTTGCAGGACCTGATCCTTATCGGCGTTGACGTTGGAAAGCATGCGCAGCTCTTCCAAGGTCTCCGGCGCCATGTTCTGCGCCTCGTCGACGATCAGCACCGTGCGCCGGCTCTTGGCGTATTCCCGGATCATGAAATCCACAAATGCCCGGTAACGACCAACCTTGTCCAGGCCCTGGTCTTCGATGTTGAACGCCAGCATGATCCACTGCAGGAGGTCCCCGAAGGAACGATGGGTATTGGAGATCAGCCCGACGGTCGTATCGCGGCCGATATTGTTCAAAAGATGCCGGATCAGGGTGGTCTTGCCGGTACCGATCCCGCCGCTGATCACGGTGAAGCCGGCCTGGTTCATCAGGCCATATTCCAGCAGCACCAGGGCCATGCGATGCTTGGGGCTGAGAAACAAAAACCCCGGGTCGGGCAGGAGGGAAAAGGGCTTCTCCCGCAGACCGTAGAAGGATTCGTACATGATCAGGTGCTGCCGGCGAACAGGCGGCGCAACCAACTCTTGTGGGGGGCGTCTTCCTCGTCCATGGCACGCTGCGCCTTGTTCAGGACGGTACCGATCAACTGGGTATCCTTGAGCAGGGCGGCGGCGCGGTCCAGTTCCTCGTCCTGCGTAGCGCCCTCCTCCACCACCAAGAGCGCCGCATCCACGTAGGGCGCGAAGGCCAGGGCATCGGCGGCGCTCAGCAGGGGCGCCAGATCGAAGATCACGATCCGGCTGGGGTAACGGGTCTTGAACTCCTCAACCAGCTGGGTCATTTTCGGGGAATTCAGCATTTCCGCCGAATTGATCAGCGGTTTACCTCCCGGCAGGATCACGAACCGTCCGATGTCCGCGGGATGCAGCAGGATCTGCTCGATCGGTACCGCACCGGTGAGATAGTCGCTCAACCCATATTCCGGCTCCAGCCCGAACAGCTTGTGCACGCTCGGATGACGCAGATTTGCGTCTACCAGCAGCACGGTGTAATTGACCTCCATCGCCAGGCTGATGGCCAAGTTGACCGCCGTGAGCGTCTTGCCCTCCTGGGCCCCGGGACTGGTCACTGCCAGGGAATTCCAGCCATTCTGACCCAACCGCTGCAGCACCTGGGTGCGCAGGATCTTATAGGCATCGATATAGCCGTCCGCCAAGCCGCCCGGCTCCAGCCCGGCAACCACGCGGTTCTCCCGCAGCAGTGCCCGCGCAATCTCCACGGTACGGGTCTGACTGTAGACGATCTGACCGGGAGGCGTGGCCGTGGGGCGGCCCGCCACGAGGCCACCGCCCGCCAAACGCTCCTGGCGTGCCTTCTCGAGGGCTTCCTTTATCCGTTCCATAGTCCGTTTCCAAGGCTCATGGTAGTGGGCATTCCGACTCCCTGCGGAGCCGATTCTCGCACGGTTAGCGCGCACCGCCCGGCATGGCTTGACTGGTTCCCGCGCCGGGCTGACGCAGCGGGCAGCCGCCGGTCAGTTGCTGAGATAGTTGTTCAACTTATCCATAATTTTGAACCAAAGCACATCCAGGGGCATCCAGAAGAACTGTATCAGGAGCAGCGCCGCGACCACGGCGCATACACCCAGCACGATCGTCGTCATCCGGAACCGGCGCCGCCGTGTATGATCCACCGCGTTCTCAAAATACGGGATCGCCGCCAGTGGCGGCATCTCGAGGACCGCCGCAATGCCCTTGATCCCCCGCACGGAATGATCCATGGATTCCGCCGCGGCCGCCAAGCCGAATCCCCCACCGAGGGAGAGAATGAAACCAAGGATGAGGATCGCCAGCCGGTTGGGCTTGATCGGCTTCTGTGGATACTCCGGAGGATCGATCAATACGAAACGCTCCCCCTTCTGATCCTTTTCGAGCTGCTGGGCA